>JAUHZM010000061.1 GCA_030426005.1 Gammaproteobacteria bacterium | reverse complement strand
AATACCCTAGAAGCTGGGTTTGCTGCCGCCACCATGTTGCCGTCCAATGCACGTAAATCCGGTCAAGACAACGAGACACTCAATATTGCCTTCGATGGTGATGCGGTGGTTTTCTCGGATGAGGCAGAACAGATTTACAAACAGAAAGGTTTGGTCGAGTTTTCCCGACACGAAGTACAATCCGCTAAGCGACCGTTACCGGGTGGGCCATTTCGAAATATGTTGGCGGCGCTGCACAGTATTCAGTCAGAATTTTCGGTGGATGAATCACCTTTGCGTACGGCATTGATTACAGCTCGATCAGCGCCAGCACATGAGCGTGTGATTCGCACCTTGCGCGCCTGGAATATCCGCATTGATGAAGCGGTATTTTTAGGTGGCTTACCGAAAGGCGATTTTCTGCGCACGTTTGGCGCAGATATTTTTTTCGATGACCAGGAAGGCCATTGTGACTCAGCGCGGCAACATGTGCCGACAGGTCACGTGCCAAATGGTATCGCGAATACCAAACGTTAGTTCAACCGCGATGAGTAGTATGCCGAAGAGTGTGCATTTGTCGCCAACGTGTAGAGAGATTTTATGAAATCACTGTTTGCTCTGTTGATGGGTATGCTGGTTTCACTCACTGTCAATGCGGCGCTGCCGCTGGCCGTTGAGGGGCAGCCACTTCCCTCCCTGGCTCCGATGATTGAACGGGTGCAGTCATCACTAGTGCGAATCGTTGTGCCGGTTCGAGCACAAGCACGTCGTGATCCTTTTGATGATCCGTTTTTCCGTCGGTTTATCGATCAACGTCGCAAGAAGACCCGCGATGTGGCGCATATTGGTGCGGTGGTGGATGCAGAACAAGGTCTTATTCTGACCAATGAGCATTCGGTGCGGGGTATTAACAAGGCCACGGTTGTCCTTAATGATGGTCGTCAAGTCGACGCAGTGGTGGTTGGCAGTGATCTCGCATCTGATGTGGCGCTACTCAAGATTGATGCAGTTGACTTAACGGCGATCGACTTGGGTGATTCCAGTGCGATGCGGATTGGTGATTTTGTGGTGTCGATTGGCGATCCGCTCGGGCAACAGAACACGGTGGTGACCGGCGTGGTCAGTGCGTTGGCCGTACCGAACAGTTTGCAGACCCATCAGCAGTTTATTCAAAGCGATGCGGCAATTGGTTCCGGTGTGCTGGTTGACTTGAACGGTCGCTTGGTTGGTTTGAATACAGCCAAATCAGCACAAACGGCCAGCAGTTCACGGATCGGGTTTTCAACCCCGGTGAATCTCGCACTTCGAGTCAAAGAGCAGCTGGTTAAATACGGCACACCGCAACGCGGATTTCTTGCAGTTCAGGTGCAGGACATGACGCCGGATCTGGCGCGAGCGTTCGATATTCGTCAGCCGGGTGGTGCGGTGATAACGGACGTGGTACCGGGTTCGTCTGCTGCTAATGCTGGACTGGTCGTTGGGGATGTGATTCTCAGTGCTGGAACCCAACCAATTTATCGCGGCAATGATTTGCGCGCGGTTGTCGCACAGCAATTTGCTGGCGACGCGCTAGAGCTTGGCGTTGCGCGTCAGGGTGAGCGATTAACGCTGGCCCCAGTACTGGAATCGTCGACGCGGGCTTCCAAGATCGGAACCATGATTCATCATCAACTCGAAGGTGCGACCCTGGACAATATGGGCGCACGACAGGTGAGTACGGGTGCTGGAGAAGGTGTCTTAGTCCGTGAGGTGCGCAAAGGCAGTGTGGCCTGGGAGCACGGTGTGCGACCCAACGACATCATTGTGTCAGCCAATCGCAAAGCAGTGCGAGACCTCGACTCTTTCCGTAAGGCGATCGAGGGGCGTGAAGTATTGATGCTGAATATTCTGCGCGGTAATGGCGCGTTGTTTTTACTGTTGCAATAAAGCATTCGTGTACTTTGAATGCGGCTATGACGCTACCCATTGTTGCTGCTGCTCGCTATAATTGCTCGCCTTGATAGCACACAGACCGTGTAGAGAGTTGAGCATGACCGATTATCTTATTGCCCCGTCAATTTTATCTGCTGATTTCGCGCGCTTGGGCGAAGAAGTGGACAACGTGTTGGCAGCGGGCGCCGACTGGGTACATTTTGACGTCATGGACAATCACTATGTACCGAATCTGACGATCGGCCCCATGGTGTGTCAGGCCCTGCGTAACCACGGTGTGACCGCACCAATTGATGTGCACTTGATGGTTGAGCCCGTAGACCAGTTGGTACCCGAGTTCGCCAAAGCCGGCGCATCAATGATCACTTTTCACCCAGAAGCCAGCCGCCATGTAGACCGCACGCTACAGTTGATTAAAAATGAAGGTTGTCAGGCCGGTCTGGTATTAAACCCTGCTACGCCGTTGTCGGTGTTGGACTGGGTCATCGATAAAGTCGACATGGTGTTATTGATGTCGGTTAATCCGGGTTTTGGCGGTCAGTCTTTCATTGAGCATGTGAAACAGAAAATTGCCGATACGCGCGCGATGATCGATGCCAGCGGCCGAGCGATTCGACTCGAAGTGGACGGTGGTGTAAAAGCTAATAACATCGGCGAATTGGCTGCGCTGGGCGCAGACACCTTTGTGGCTGGTTCAGCGATCTTTAATGCGGATGATTACGGCCAGGTGATTAGCGAAATGCGCACCAATATTGCGGCTGCGACGAATTCCTAGCGCAGAAACACTTGACCTGAGCTTATAGACGGGCAATCATTGGCGCACGAAGAAAATTCGTTGCTCATTACTATGCAATATCCTCAAGCAAACATTATTGATTTATGCCGACCGCGATGGTCTTGGCGACGCTGGCGAGCCTAGAAATACTCTCGCGTGCCGCTGTGTGCGCTCACCACATCAATTGTTTGTTTTGTAGTCGTCATGACTGCGCTCCCATATTAAACGTTTATTGCTATGTCGATATCTCCGAGTCCATCAAGATCGCCTGATTATTCTGCGGTCGAATCCGCTGCAGAACCGGTCTTCGCCTTACCGAATTCCGACGCTGAATACCAACAACTCGCTGAGCAATTGCTCGCCGAAGGTTACACACATCTTCCGCTTTATCGAGAAACGCTGGCTGATCTGGATACGCCGGTCAGTACCTATTTAAAGCTGGCTGCCAAACCGTATACTTATCTTTTCGAATCCGTTCAAGGCGGTGACAAGTGGGGTCGCTACTCCATTATTGGCCTGCCATGTGAGCGTATCTATCGGGTTGAACAAAACACCTTGTCCTGCGAGGTGGCTGGGCAAGAAGTCGAGCGTCGAGAGGTAGAGAATCCGTTGACGGCGGTGCGCGAATTACAAGCGCAGTATCGGGTGGCGCGCGTCGATGGCGCCCCGGACATGCTGGGTGGCTTGGTCGGTTACTTCGGGTATGACATTGTTGGTCATATCGAACCACGCCTCAAACAAGCCTCCAAAACGGATAACTTACAAACCCCAGACATCATGTTAATGGTGTCGCAGGATGTCCTGGTATTCGATAATTTGTCTGGTCGTATCTTTATGGTGACGTTGGCAGATTTGTCACAGCCAGACGCCTATCAAGCCGCGCAAGCGCACCTAGATCGCTGTGTGGAAGGACTGGCTTCCAGCTTTGCGGCGCCACGCGCTGAACACTTGGCACCACCGGTACAGGAAGAGCACTACGATGTGCATTTCGCGCAGGCCGACTTCGAGGCCGCCGTGGAGCGATGTCGTGATTATATTCGCGACGGTGACATCATGCAGGTGGTGTTGTCACAGCGACTGTCGGTCCCGTACGCGGGCCGTTCATTCGATGTGTATCGTGCGCTGCGCACCATCAACCCTTCGCCATATATGTACTTTATGGATATGGGCGGCTTTGAAATTGTCGGGTCATCGCCTGAGATTCTGGTACGTTTGGCGGATAATACCGTCACGGTACGCCCCATTGCAGGCACGCGTCGTCGCGGTGCAACCACTGAGTTGGATCAGCAACTCGAAGCCGATCTTTTGAGTGACGAGAAAGAATTGGCTGAGCATCTGATGCTTATTGATCTGGGTCGCAATGATGTAGGGCGGATTGCGCAAACGGGTTCTGTGCAACTGACTGAGAAAATGGTGGTCGAACACTATTCTCATGTCATGCACATCGTGTCCAATGTGGACGGCAAAATTAAGCCTGGTTACGACGCCATCGACGTGCTCAAAGCGACCTTCCCGGCCGGTACGGTAAGCGGCGCACCGAAGATTCGCGCCATGGAAATCATCCACGAATTAGAGCCAATTAAGCGTGGTATTTATTCCGGCGCGGTGGGCTATTTAGGCTGGCATGGGAATATGGACACCGCGATCGCGATTCGCACCGCCGTGATCAAAGACGGTGTGCTTACGATTCAGGCAGGCGCCGGCATTGTGGCGGATTCAGTGCCGCGCAGTGAATGGGAAGAAACCTTGAATAAGGCGCGTGCCATGGTAACTGCGGTCAAAATGGCCAATACCGGCTTAGGCTTCAACAACACCAGCAATTCCTAGGAGCGCGCGATGTTAGTAATGATAGATAACTATGACTCCTTCACCTATAACCTGGTGCAGTACCTTGGTGAGCTGGGCGAAGAAGTAAAGACCTTTCGTAATGACGAAATCAGTGTCGCTGAGATTGAAGCACTGAATCCGGATCGGATTATGATTTCTCCGGGGCCTTGTACACCGGATCAGGCAGGCATTTCATTGGCGGCGATCGCACATTTCGCCGGTAAGATTCCGTTATTCGGTGTGTGCCTAGGGCATCAAAGTATTGGTCAGGCCTTTGGTGGCAAGGTCATCCATGCTAAAAGTATTATGCATGGTAAAACTTCTGAGATTGAACATACCAATGTTGGTGTGTTTCGTGATCTACCGAACCCGTATACCGTGACTCGCTATCACTCCTTGGTGGTGGAACGCGACTCGTTGCCAGATTGTTTAGAAATCACCGCCTGGACGGCCGATGGTGAAATCATGGGCTTGCGGCACAAAGAGTTGGCGGTGGAAGGCGTACAGTTTCACCCTGAGTCTATTCTGACCGAACACGGCCATGCGCTGCTGAAAAATTTTCTTACGCAATAACCATTGCGCCAACCAACCGGAAGCACCGACTTATGAATATCCAACAAGCGATTCAACGAGTTGTCGAAGGCCACGCTTTAAGCCGCGCTGAGATGCAGGACGTGATGCGGCAGATAATGACCGGCGAGTGTACTGACGCACAGATCGGCGGTTTGTTGATTGGTCTGAGAATGAAAGGCGAGACTGTAGACGAAATCACGGCGGCGGCCGAGGTGATGGCGTCTTTGGCCAGCCATGTGCAGGTGTCCGCGCCGAATTTGATCGATATAGTCGGTACGGGTGGCGACGGAACCAGTACGTTCAACGTGTCCACTGCTGCCTCGTTCGTGGCCGCCGGGGCAGGGGCGAGTGTGGCTAAACATGGGAATCGCTCGGTGTCGAGTAAGTCAGGTAGTGCCGATTTGTTAGAACAAGCCGGTGCGAATTTGAATCTCCAGGCAGAGCAGGTTGCTCGGGTGGTCGAGAAGGCCGGCGTCGGTTTTATGTTTGCGCCGATGCACCACAGTGCGATGAAATACGCCATTGGTCCCCGCAAGGAAATGGCGGTCCGCACGATTTTTAACGTATTGGGGCCATTAACCAATCCTGCTGGGGTCAAACATCAGGTGGTTGGTGTTTTTGCTCCGTCCCTGACTGAGACCATTGCCCAGGTGTTACAGCACCTTGGCAGTGAACACGCCATGGTAGTGCATTCTGATGATGGAATGGATGAAATCAGCATTTGTGCACCAACGCGAGTTACCGAACTAAACGCAGGTAAGCTGAGCTCATACACAGTACAACCCGCTGATTTTGGTTTAAACGCGGCGCCGGTTGAGAGCATTGTGGTGGCGAATCCAGCCGAATCTTTGGCGCTGATCGACGCGGTATTGGATGGTGAAAAGTCACCAGCGCGCGATATTGTCGTGCTCAACGCAGGCGCAGGAATCTATGTTTCTGGTCTAGCGGACTCACTTAAATCTGGGGTTGAAATGGCGCAAGCCGCGATCGATGATGGCCGCGCGAAAGCAGCTAAACAGGCTTATGTTTCAGCCACTAACGAGGTTGCCTAATGCACGCAGTGATGAAAACCGGGTCTGATGTGCTGGATAAAATCATGCAGCATAAGCAACTCGAAGTTGAGGCTGCCAAGCGCCAAGTAAGTGTCGCCGACGTAAAATCCATGGCCGACGATAGCGCGCCATGTCGCGGCTTTGTCGCAGCGCTCGCTGAATCCTTAGCCGCGGAACGAGCCGCTGTAATAGCGGAAGTTAAAAAAGCCAGCCCGAGCAAAGGTCTGATCCGACCCAACTTTAAGCCCGCCGCGATTGCCGAAAGTTATCAAAAGCACGGTGCCAGCTGTTTGTCGGTTTTGACCGATGAGCACTTTTTTCAAGGCAGTGCGGCCTACTTTGCCGCGGCGCGTGAAGCCAGTACGCTGCCCATGCTGCGTAAAGACTTTATGCTGGATGACTATCAGGTATTTGAAGCGCGAGCGATGGGGGCTGACTGCATTTTGTTAATCGTGGCCGCGCTGGAGGATGGTTTAATGCAAGATCTGGCCGGGCGAGCACAAGAGCTCGGTATGGATGTCTTGGTCGAGGTGCATGATGAGGTGGAATTGGAGCGCGGTTTGTCATTGCGCATGCCCATGATTGGTATCAATAACCGGAACCTACGTAATTTTGAGACGTCGTTAAACACCACAATTTCACTGCTTAAACACATACCGGATGACACCATCGTGGTCACCGAAAGTGGGATCCATACACCCGAAGACGTGGCCTTAATGCGCGAGCATCAGGTTAACAGTTTTCTGGTTGGCGAAGCCTTTATGCGCGCCGATGAACCAGGAAGACGACTGGCAGAGTTGTTCTTTGCTTAATCGCCCCAATTGTAAGAGTCATATCAAACTTATTTTCAGGTAACACCATGAAAGCCACGGTCGAGTTACAACAAAACGTAAACTTCAAAGCCACGTCGGGTACGGGTCACAGTGTGATGATGGATGGCCCGCCGGATTTTGGTGGTGAAAACTTGGGTGCGCGCCCGATGGAATTTCTGTTAATGGGCATGGGTGGTTGTCCGTCATTTGATGTGGTGCACATTCTTCGTAAACGGCGGTTGCACGTTGATTCCTGTGTTGCGGATGTTGAAGCAGAGCGCGCAGACACGGACCCCAAAGTGTTCACCAAAATTCATCTGCATTTTAAAGTTGCGGGGCCGGATCTGACGGATAAAGCGGTCGCCAAAGCCGTCCAACTGTCGGCAGAAAAATATTGTTCCGCGTCGATTATGCTCGGCAAAACTGCGGATGTAACCCATTCATACGAGATACTCTAATGCCATTAAGTAGACCAACGCACGCTGGATTGCGCCACGTGGCGCTGAACGTCAAGGACCTGCCACTGGTCGAAAAGTTTTACGTGGACTTATTGGGCTTTGACGTTGAGTGGCGGCCTGATCCAGAGAATGTTTACTTGTGCAGTGGTGCGGATAATCTCGCGCTGCATGTGGTCGAAGACACGGGCGACAAAGCACAGACCTTGGATCACATTGGTATCATCGTGGACAAGATGGACCAGGTTGATGCATGGCATGCGTTTCTGGTTGAAAACAAAGTTAAGATGGCATCACAACCCAAGACACACCGTGATGGTGCGCGTAGCTTTTACTGCTATGATCCGGAAGGCACCGTGGTCCAAGTCATTTTCCATCCGCCTATCTCGAAAGGCTAATCGCCGCGCAGCACCATCTCACGTATCCGTACCGCCTTCTCGAAGTGGTCTAGGCGGTGCGTCTGTATCCACCAGGTTGCCGCTTCCATAAGTAGTTCTGGGTCATCATTTTTGTTGGCGAAAAAAGCATAGAATGACAAACCAACGGATTCTCCTTTGCGGGCGATTTTAGTATCGCAGACGTCAATAATTTTACGTCTAAGTGATTCTCTCATGAGGCGATTCCGGTCCGATTTTGGGCGCGGAATTGTACCCTAAATCTAGGTTGCAGTGGTTTGCGGTACCTATTTCTGACTGCTAACATGATTCGGCATATCACCGAATATCGCGTATAGCGGGTATTTCCTAACTCAGTCTAAGTGTAACGGATAACGATGGACCCATTTCAGACCGGCAGTAAATACGACAAAATAGCGACGTGGTGGCAACGGCATCACACGGCGTCCTCGTATGGCGTGTCGCAGTTACAGCGAACATTGCGCTTTGCGCCTAAAGGTGGTCTTGCCTTGGATGTTGGTTGCGGTGCGGGTGGCCGACTGATCGAAGTGCTAACGCAAGCAAACTTTGCAGTCACTGGGGTCGATGTGTCTGAAGAAATGATTCAACTGGCCCGTGCTGCTCATCCTGACCATGAGTTCATTCATGCTGATATTAGTCGTTGGCAATCAGCTCAGACCTTTGATGTGATCGTCGCCTGGGATAGCTTGTTTCATTTGCCCTATGCACGGCAGGAGACGGTGATTGCAAAGCTGTGCACGCTGTTGTCACCACAGGGCGTATTGATGTACACCTTCGGCAATGCACAAGGCGAGCACACCGACCAATGGCACAACGATACGTTTTATTACAGTTCACTTGGGATTAATAAAAATTTGGCACTTCTAGCTAGTAATGGCTTATCGATAATGCATCTTGAATTAGATCAATATCCAGAAAAGCACGTGTATACCATTGCTTCTAAAGCTCACCAAGCGTAATGGACTATACCTCGTTGCCGAAGTTGGTTTTTATCTTCTCGCAGAAGAAATCAATAGCAATTCGAGTTCGACGAGGTAAATACTGGCGGTTCTGGTAGATCAACCATGCGGCGGTATCAAACGTCGTGGCGGTGACAGGAGCGCTTGGGAACAGATTAACTAACTTCTCATTGCGAATTAGATCGTCCGCCAACCAGTGCGGCAAGATGCCCACACCAATATCATTGAGTATGGCCTGTTGTAGGGCGATGGCGTTGGAGATAGTCAGTATAGGGTTGATTTTGATTTCGCTGACGCTGTGCTGACGTTTGAATTTCCAGGCTCGTTTGTAGGCTGGCAGGTCGAACGTTATTACGCGGTGTTGTGCCAGGTCTTCCGGAGTGTTGAGTTGCGGTGTTGTCGACAAGTAGGCGCGGGATGCGCAAATTCGATACTCAGTCGATAACAGTTTGCTCCGAACAACATTGTTCTCAATTGATGGAGACAGCCGGATTGCAAAGTCAATTTTGTCGGCCACTAAGTCAAGATTTTGGTCAGTGAATTTGAGGTCGAGATGAATGTTTGGATACGCACTCAGGAACTCGCTCACAAAAGGTAGCACACAGGTCTGGCCGAAGGCCACCGATGTGCTCATAGACACACGCCCTTGTATCTGTTCGAGTTCGTCGTCTGAGCAATCCTTGAGTTGCGCGACTGCGTCAAGAATGTGCTGGGCGCGTTGCGCTACCAGAACGCCAGCGTCGGTAATCGCAAGATGGCGCGTCGTTCGCCTAAATAGCGTACAGTGTAATTCCGCTTCGAGTTGTTGAATGGCGCGCGACACAGCCGATGGGTCAAGGTCCAGTACTCTGGCCGCTTTCGCGAAGCTTTGCGTATTCACTACCTCAATGAAAATGCCCAAAAGCTTGGTGTTCATTAATGCATTATATGCAATTATGTATTGAGTATTTGATGATTTATTAGCAATAAAATATTTTTATACTGATGACATATTGAGATAACGAGTCAGGTTGATGAATGAATTTATTAAAAAATAAGACGGCGATGATTACTGGAGCTAGTAGGGGTATTGGCCGCGCTGCAGCGCTAGCGTTAGCTGAAAAAGGAATGAATATAGTGGCGCTGGCACGCAGTGAGGAAGCGTTGCGGAGTTTAGGTGCAGAGCTTAATTCGATGGGTGTGGCGTCAATCTGCGATGCTGGTGATGTGGCTAATTTTAACGACATTGAGCGGCCTGTCTGTGCGGCGCTCGATCAGTTTGGTGATATCGATATACTGGTGAATAATGCTGGGCTAATTGAGCCGATCGCACATTTGGCAGAGAGCGATGTGGCTGCCTGGGACTATGCAATGGATGTTAATGTGAAAGGCGTGTACCACGGTTTACGGGCCGTGATCCCAACGATGCAACAGCGTGGTGAAGGCACAATAATTAACATTAGCTCGGGCGCAGCAACCAGCACACTCGAGGGTTGGAGTGCGTATTGCGCATCAAAGGCTGCGGTATTGTCGCTAACTAAAAGCACGCACAAGGAGTATCATCAGCATGGAATTAATTGTGTAGGTTTAAGCCCAGGTACCGTCGCCACGGATATGCAATCTTCAATTAAAGACAGTGGGATGAACCCTGTGAGTCAGTTAGATTGGTCAAAACATATACCCGCTGACTGGGTCGCACAAGCCATCGTGTATATTGCAACAGAGGGAGGGCAAAGTCTTTCAGGTTCAGACTTCTCGTTAAAAACCAATGAGGGGCGAGACTTGGTGGGATTGCCACGAATCTAAACTGAATGGGGGTAGTGTTAAATCGCGATTAAAACCAACCGTGTTTGTTGGACGCTGAAAATACGCAATTTATAATTGTTAGCCATGCCCCATAATTCGCAGACTTTAAAAGAATGACTTCTAGTCAAACCTCTCGATACCAAGCTGTATTGAGTCGATTCGAGCGTATTTTTTCGCGTTATTTTTGGTTGATCCCGGTCTTTAGTTTCTTTTTCGGATGGGCTAGTTTCGTGCTAGTGCAACGCGGAGAGAGTCTGGCTCAGCTTATTGCTCTGATGGCATTTGGCGGTTGGGTTTGGTTGTTTATTCAGCCGTTGGTTGCGCGGCGAGTGTTTGGTGAGAGGCATCAAACGTTAAGTAGTAATGTTTCAAATTTTTTGAGCCAGTCGATTCAACAAGAAATCTTTTTCTTTGCATTACCCTTTCTATTTGCAGCGATGCAATGGCAGTCTGTGGGGCAAATCGTATTTACTAGTTTCATTGTTGGGGCGGCACTGTTGAGTACGATTGATCCGTGGTACGACCGATATATCTCGCGTTACCGACTAATGAGTTTTGCATTTCATGCCTTGTGCAGCTTTGTCGCGGCGTTGGTGATTCTGCCCATTGCGCTTAAACTGCCAACTGAAAAGACCTTGATAGTGGCCTTAGGTATGCTGGTTTTCTGGTTGGTTTTTGCAACCCCAAAGGTGGTGATGTTAATGCCAACGGGCCGGTCACGAGGTCTCGTGTTACTGGCGGTGTGCGCGGTGCCAGCGTTGCTATGGTCTGGTCGCTCAGGAATCCCTGCAGCGGGTTTGGAAGTAAGCAGCGCAGTCATTGCCGCGGATGTTCAAGACCACGAACCGGTTGGTGTGGTTGAGCAACTGAGCGTAGATCAACTCAAGGACGGTGTGTATGCACACGTCGCGATCCGGGCCCCCAATGGCTTAACTCAGGACATTCTGTTTGAGTGGCGCCACCATGAATACAGCGAGTCGATTGGAGCGGATATTACTGGTGGCCGAAAAGAAGGGTATCGTACGTATTCCATGAAGAGTAACTTTCCAGACGCTGCGACTGGTACATGGTATGTTGATGTGCGCACAGCACAAGGTCAGTTACTGCGACGAATTCCGTTTCACGTTTCACCGTCCATTTAGCCTTCGCGACCGACCTGAAATTTGTGTTGTGGAGCATCTGAGCCTAGATTTCAGATGCTCCCGGATCGAGCTTATTTTCGGACTGTAGGCCCATCCACATTTTGGTTTGTGCCAGACGAAGATTTCATTTTAGCTGTCGGTGCAACATACACAGTGAATGCGAATGCGGAATCCACGCCACTACCGGCTTCGTCTTGAATCGTCACTTTGAATGAGTTGCTGGTTAGAGGCGAGTAACCGGCTATCTCTGGACTACCAGGGCTACCAGTAAAAGGCGTGACATTAACAATTGGGTTGTCACTGCTGATGCTGCTTGTTAGGGTGATTGTATAGGAGCCCGCTGCAGGGTTTGTGACAGAGGCGATTCCATAACCAGTACTGATTCCGCCCGCGGAATCAATCGATCCCACAGCAACAGGGATAAGTGCTGGCTCTACTGAGTCGCCCGCCATGGGTACGACAACGACTTTATTTTGCGCGTGTCCGAAGGAGCTAAATAGAACGAGTGAACATAGCGCCAACACGCTTGCGGTGTGGCGAATTACTTTGTGTGCAGCCATGTGATTGTTTTCCATTGTTATGTGATTCGAGCTTCTATTTTAGTGGTCGATAAAGCACTAGCATATCGCCAAATTCGGGGATAACAGTTGCACGAAGCAGCTCATAACCTACGTGAGATCAGCTTAGCCTGATTGATAGATGATCGTGAGTAATAAAAATAAAAAATTCTTCGGTATTTATTTGATCGTTATTGCGATGGCCTGTGTATTGATGAACGGGCCTATGCGAGGAGGCTTACCGTTGGATACCACTGTGCTGGAGCGGATGGCGTTTATTGCGGAAAACCATGTGGTTTGGACGCTTTCTTGGCTGATATGGATGCTGGCGGCGCTGGGCCTCCTGGTTTTTTGTTTTATTTTTGCCAGTGTGCTCAATGCGACCTCACTGGCCGTGCGACTGGGTCTGACTCTGGTGGCTTTGGGTATCGTGCCCGACCTCATCGCCGAAGTAATTTATGCCTTCGTGATGCCACAAGTGATCACCCAATCTACA
>JAUHZM010000060.1 GCA_030426005.1 Gammaproteobacteria bacterium | reverse complement strand
GAGTACGATTTCTGCGCGTTGGTAAGTTGGTATAACGAC
This sequence comes from Gammaproteobacteria bacterium, assembly GCA_030426005.1. Lineage (GTDB taxonomy): Bacteria > Pseudomonadota > Gammaproteobacteria > Arenicellales > Arenicellaceae > Arenicella. The sequence continues at coordinate 12,743 of JAUHZM010000060.1, read as the reverse complement.
GCTGATGGTTGTCATATAACGCTTTGTTTCCCAGTCAGATAATGCTTCAATGGTTTCGGTTTAGAAGTTGGCAGTAGATAGCGTAACAATCTCGCCCGACTTGCTCTTCTCTGAATGGTGCAACCGCTTCAGGACCAATTTCATACACTTGGCCACGAAACTTCTGATCAAACAAAGCGACCTCTATCGCATTAGAAATTCCGTCCGTATCAAACGGATCAAGCGAATTGAATAATCCGAGATCCAACTCACTTAAGGCTCCGCGATTAGAAATCACCGCTGGCGTGCCACACGCAGCAGCTTCCGCTACTGGCATCCCAAATCCTTCATAGAGCGATGGGAAGCTCAAACAACCAATCCCAGAATACAATGCAGGCAAATCAGCGCCATCAACGTGAGTTGCAATCGTACAACTCGAAAGTCCAAGCTCATTGATCATTTGCTTAAACTCGGGAGTCACCCAGCCAGCTTTGAAAATACCGATTTTTTGATGTGTACGATTAATTAATTTGGCAATTGATAATAGCGAGTTTCGATGGTTTTTGTAGTATTCGCTGCCGCTCAGCATCACCCACTTACGGTCCGGACTCAAGCCATATTTGGCCATCACCCGACTCACTTCTTCCTGTGAGCGACGGACAAATTGCCTACCGATCACAGGTGGCACAACACTTATTTTAGCTCTATCAATCCCAAGCTCAGCCTCCAAATCTCGGGCACTGCATTCGCTAATTGTGATCAGATGATCGAACCGGTTTAGATATTTAAGTGAATGTAGATTCAGTAATGGCTTCCGTCGTTTACTAGTCGACTCAAGCGGACTGCCATCTGGTGCTAACTGGGCTTCTATTCGCCCCTTCCAGGTTAACAAGGGGATTAGATCATGAGCGGCACAAACTTTGACTTGTGCAGAAAGGTTTGGATACAAATGAGCGTATCCGTGATCTGTCACGTGTTGAATGTGAATATCACTGCTTGTTTGCCTCCTCACCTGATTAGGATAAGAAACATATCGAAGAAAACGCATCGCTATACGATTCTTCGCCAAATTCTCTAATTTGCTGACCGGTCGGAAATGGCTAACCTCCACCCCTATCCCATCCAAGGCTGCACCTAGACATTCCGCATAGACTTCCATGCTAATCCGCGCATCACTCTTGAAGCAACGCAACAACTGCACCTTGATAGGACTTTGCTTCATTTAATTTGCAGCTAAGAAAGATAGAGCGACTACGCTTGATCAACAATCTTACTGAAGTAACGAATAGTTTGCTCTAGCCCCTTACTTAATTCAATTTGCGGCTCCCAGCCAATAATTTCCTTCGCCAATTGGATATCTGGTTTACGCTGCTTGGGATCATCGCTTGGGAGTTCTAGAAACTCAATTTCCGATTTACTGTTAGTCATACTAACTACTTGTTCTGCAAGACCTTTGATGGTGAATTCGTTCGGGTTGCCGATATTAATCGGACCAGTAACCTCGTCGCCGGTACCCATCAGCCTGACCATACCTTCAATCAGATCGTCGACGTAACAAAATGACCGTGTCTGACTTCCATCACCATAAATGGTAATCGGCTTGTTTTGTAATGCTTGGACAATAAAATTTGACACCACGCGCCCATCATCTGGGTGCATACGCGGACCGTAAGTGTTGAAAATACGCATCACTTTGATCTTCAACTGGTGCTGTCTAAAATAATCGAAAAACAAAGTCTCAGCACACCGCTTACCCTCATCGTAACAAGACCGGATGCCTATCGGATTGACGTTACCCCAATAGGACTCCACTTGCGGATGAACACTGGGGTCGCCATAGACTTCGCTGGTCGACGCTTGCAAAATTTTTGCACCAACCCGTTTTGCCAATCCCAGCATGTTAATCGCACCATGCACACTCGTCTTGGTCGTTTGCACCGGGTCATGTTGGTAATGAATTGGTGACGCAGGACAGGCTAAATTATAAATCTCATCCACTTCAACATAGAGCGGAAACGTCACATCATGCCGCATCAACTCGAAACGAGGGTTATCCAGCAAATGCAATATATTATTCTTATTACCAGTAAAGTAATTGTCCACACATAAAACTTCATGGTTTTCGGCCAGTAGGCGCTCGCATAAATGGGAGCCGAGAAACCCAGCGCCACCGGTTACTAGAATCTTTTTGGTCATCGTATTATTTTTTTTCTAATGCGTTACTCTTCATCGCTTGAGTCGGTCGCCGATACTTCACCGCAGGCGCAGCGAATGCGATGCCCATTATGACAAAGAAGTAGAATCGAATGTTAATAATCTGGAGATTGAAATCCACGAAGGATTGCAAAATTGCAGCGGACAAAACGCAGGTGCAAGCAATCAGAACCCCTCGAACAAGGCTGCTCGACGTGGTGCGCATGGACCGTATCAAATGCCGGAAGACTAAACCGAGAACACTGAGCCACAACAATAGACCGACGATCCCTTGCTCCATCCAAAGATGTAGAAACTCATTATGCGATTGATTGTAGATGACTTGCCTAAGCGAGTCATGCTCTCGAAACAGTTGAAATACGGTCGCATAGCTATTTCCTCCGTACCCGAAGAACCATTCCGATTTTATAATTGAAAGAGTCGCTCGCCACTGCTCGGCTCTTTCGCCCAATGACAGCCCGCCAGACAGTAACCTTTGGCTAAATTCATCACCGAAGCCGACAAAAACGATGGCTATTGCAAGGAGTATAGCAACGAGCGCCCCTCGACTGGCGAATACCAACTCTCGTGTGGTCTTCACGGCAAGTACGGTCAAAGACAATGAAACGCAAAACCCAAGCAGTGCCGCACGAGACTGAGATAATAGCAACCCAACAAGCAGTACTGGCAAACCCAGTATACTGAGTTGATAAGGTAAGTTCCGAAATGACAGGAGTTTTATTGGCGCCGATTTTTGTGTTGAACGCAGCCACCAGTGCACAATTAATGCCAAGCAGGAAACGCTGCTCAGGACGAGAAACGAAGCAAAGTGATTCCGATTTACGAACCACCCACGTGCTACTGAAAAATGGCCATCCAACTGCTTAAGCTCCACGAGATAAAAGTTGAAATACTTCGCGGCGATCCCAATCAGCGCGTGCGACAAGAGCACCAATACCAGCACTGCCAACAGCTGCTTCAATCTTCTGCGCGTTGCAACTAAACTGACTGTGAGCGCGAAGCTCACAACCATGAGCAGCTCAATTTGAAAAAGCTCAAGGGTTTGACCCGGCACAACAGTCCACATTGGATTGGGGTTAAACCATACCGGGGTACTACCATCTATCAGTAACTTAGTCGCTGCGTTTTCATAGGGTATAACCAATTGTAGGAACAACCACACAAGACTGAGCCCAAGAACCACCATGACTGAGATGCTGCTATGCCAACCACGACCGCTCCAAACCACACGTGAATGCGCGACTAATAACAACTGCGCAGAGGCTAATACGTAAATCATCGCGGCGGCGACATACCACGCTGAACCGAACGTGTTGCCCTGTAAAAAAGAAGTAGCTGGAACTAGAAGCAAATAGATGATCCAGACTACGCCACCAATCGAACGGCGATGTGAATTAACTACTTTAGCCACTGCGCATCACTCCAAAACCCGTTCGACACTCATGTACAGTATGCTGCGCACACGTTGAAACTGTAACAGCGTGACGCCCGTTTTGTGTGCGCTAGTTCGATCACTCACTCCTGATGGTAGCCTTGCTACCAGATCTCGACATACGTTTAGGTTCGCCGTGCTTAAGAATTCAAAATGCTGGAAGCATTGGGCAGCCAGATAGTACACCTCATGATCGTGCCAACCTCCTAGACGAAATGCCTTTTCCAACGCATAGACTAGGTCATCGGGGTTCTCCTTAAGCTCTGCCTCCACCGCCACCAGCCTGCGCCACAATCGATAATCAAAGGGTGATTGGTTAAGTTTAGCGTGAAATTCTATGCGTATAGCTTTGAGTAACGGCACACGTTCTCGTTGCCAAACCATCGACTCTAGTTGACTCGCAAGTTCATCAAGGCGAGATCCACCTCGACCAACAAAACTAACGTCATCCTTAAAGCACGCCTGTGCATACAAAACCAGCTGTGACGACCCGACAGCAAACATCAGTAGCGACAAGGTGATCAGTGCAAATTTTTGCATTATTTACCCCATGTCGAACTTCACGCAGGTTAAGCAGTCGAGCACGGTGCAAAAGGGCTAACGTGTCTCGCCAGTCTTGTCTTCCACATAGGCGTAGGCTCCGTATCCATAATATCCGCCGTAGTAATAAGGATTACCTTTTTTGATATTCGCTTGAGTAAGAATCAAACCATCAACATTGACTCTACTGGCGTTCAAACGTTTTACCGCGTCCCGAGCCATGTGATGTGTCGTTTTATCCGACTGAACAACCATAAGTAAAGCATCACATAGCTGGCCTAAGACCACAGCGTCACTTGCTGGCAGAACAGGCGCAGTATCAATAATAATGTAGTCAAAACGCTGCCGAAGATCAGCGATGATTTGTTTAAACCTTGTGCTCGCCAACAACTCCAAAGGGTTGGGTGGCGTAGTTCCTGAATTCAGAATAAACAGATTTTTATCCTGCTTATCCTGACGCACACAGTCTTTCAGCTCAACTACGCCTGCCACATAATCGACCAGCCCAGCGGGCGCATCCGTTTCGATAATGTGCTTAATTCTTGGACGGCGCAAGTCGGCATCAATTAAGAGTGTTTTACCGAGCTGCGCGTAAGACAAGGCTAAATTAGAGGCTAGTGTAGTCTTACCCTCACTTTGCACCGAAGATGTAATAACCATGACTTGAGGCGGATCATCCACATTCGAGTACATAATCCCTGTGCGTATATGATTTAGAGACTCAGAGAATACTGACCGCTTATTCTCCAGGTAATGCCGCTCAACCGCCTTAACATCTTTGCCCATCGCTTGAATTACCCCAAACAGAGGAAGCGATAACTTCTCTTCCAACATCCGACCATTCTTGAACGTCGAGTCGAGTTGCTCCCGGACAAAGGCCAGACCAATACCGAGGAACAAGCCCCCAAGCGACCACATCAAGATGATTTTGTTCTTTTGCGGATAGATTGGTCCCGAAGGAGGTAGAGCACGATCAACAATGCGAGCACTCGCTACTTGAGATCCTGAAGCTGAAATGTCTGCCTCTTTAAATTTAGTAAGAAAAGCTTCGTACAATTCTTGATTAACCTGGACGTCACGTTCCAGACGCGCCAACTCGACCTGCTTTTCACGGCTGGACGAAATTGATCTAGATTTACTGTCTAAACGTTGCTTAGCGGCAACAACTTCTGCTCGCGCTTCGGCAATTTTTGGATGCCGACTTCCATAACGTTTCGCGAGCTCATCTAAGTTCGCTCGAGCCTCATTGTATTCGGCATTCAAGGCTTGTAGTTCAGCCGTGGTGATCTGGTTGCTGCGATCCGAATCGAGTAAATTTTCAGCCACTAAAAAATTCTGCAAGTCAGCTTGTGCTTTATCGAGCGTTACCTTCAAACTATCGATACGTTGAGATAACCATCGGGTGGTTTGTTGTGATCGATTGGCTTGAGAATCCAACCCTAGATCGATATAGGCCGCAACTAATTCGTTTGCTACTTCAGCGGCGAAATCTGGATTGATTGACTTAAAGGTGACCACGACTAGGTTAGTCTTTTCCCCACCGCTCACGCTGACACCAGATTGAACAACAGCCGTTAACCACCGACGTCGTTGATCTCGCTGAGCTTCTGTGAGATCAGCAGTTAGTCCATCCTGCGATGAATCACCTTGTGGACCGATTCCCGTCAAGCGTTTAAACTCTCGTTTGAGTGACCCGAACGTACTTGGCGGCACTAATAATTTCTGAACGGATTCACGCTCCACCAAATTCAACTGATCAACCACCCGCTCCGCGACAGACCGGCTCTTCAATAGCTCATACTGTGTCTCGTAAAATCGGTACGCATACGGATCGAATACATTAATATTATTGCTGCGCGACATACTTGGTTCGACGGCCATCGTCAACCGAGCCTGATAAACTGGGGTCTCAGAGATTGCCTTAACCACGCCTAGAACGAAACCGAAAACAATCAACAATAAAATAATCCAACGGTTGTCCTTCACCGTCTGCCATACGTTATGCAGTGTCACCGACAACGCGTCAGATTGAGCACCTTGAGAATTGCTAGTCCCTGAGAAAAAATCTCGCACCAAAGTTTCAGGGTTACCAGACTTCTCAGTCAAATTAGTTTTCGAATTCATCGCTTAAAACCAGCTTGCACCGACGTTGATCACATCGCCGGGTTCAATCGGCGTGTACAATTCGACACGCTTCATTTTGACCGGCTCCTGGTCTTGGCCGACACCAGCATAGCGTGTGACACTGATTTTTCGTTTCGACGCTCGCAATGTGTAACCACTGGCTAATACGATGGCTTTTTCGACGGTAAGCCCACGCCGATAAATATACTCACCAGGCGCCTGAACCTCACCATGAACATAGATATACAACTTGTCGTCCTCACCCAGATCTTCAGTCACGCTAATAACATCGCCTGAAGCGACACGATAGGTGCTATCAACGCTTAATCCTTCCGCAAGTGTTTCTCCATCCCGTAATACACTGACGCCATTCTGGCTTGCCGACGGTTTCCCGCCACCGGCAAGTGCAATCGCTTTAGCGACGGTTAACCCTTCTGTGTACGGAAACGCGCCGGTGTTATTTACGCCACCTCGAATAAAAATTGGGCGATAACTAAATATTGTCACTGACACGCGCGGATTTCGTACGTAGCCTTGAGATAACAGGGCGACCATTTCCTGCTCTACCTCGTCGGTTGTTTTTCCCGCAACCGACACTGGGCCGACCAGCGGGAATGAGACTTGGCCGCTTTGCGGCACCCGTACATTTTCAGTGCTTAAATCATCCTCGCCAAAAACGCGCAATGAAATTGAATCGCCTGGTGCGATTCGATGTAGATCGGAGCTGGATGACGGGGACGGTAGCGTACTCGTCGATGGCGCGGCCACAGTACTACTCGTTGGACCATTATGCTTTAACGCAACTTCAAATTGTGCCGGCAATTTAATTTGCACAAAATCGGCATACTGCCCAATCACTTCACTCTCGAAACCTTGCTCGACCTGCGCCATCACGCGTGATTTCTGACTTGGTCTCAGACGAACGTTTAGCACGTCCGCGGTCACCGTTGCGCTAGCCCCGGCGAGCTCAACATAGGCCTTGCTAACCCAGCCCGGAACCGTAGCTTGGTTAAAATGGATGGTAGACCAGCGACTTCCCTTCGCGATCACAGTGTAATTCGCACCCGCATCTATATCAGCAATTTTTTGATAAGGCTTTTGAAGATATATCTGCAAGGTTGACGCTGATACATTGCTATTTTGCGCGGAGACCTGCGCCGTGGAAGTGGCAAGCAAGAACATTACACCGAGGATGCAAAGATTGCGTAGGCTATTAAGCGAATTTAGAGGACGCAGTACTGTTTGCATTCGCCACCTCGGTGTAACCATCACTTTCATTAAATCTCGCACTAATTTTCAAATATCTATTCTGCATCCGGTGTCCACATTCGAATTTGTTGTGTAACACCCAAACATCTGCTTCTGGTCATTAGAGACGAAGCAAGAACAATAATGCTTCAGCCGCACCAAACCACCACTTATGATACCAGTCCCGCCGTGCACTATCTGTTCAAGTTAACGCTCAGCAAGAAAACGATGCATGGCAAAATTGCCAGCATCTCTCATCAATACAACAGATAATTTATTGACTTCGACCAGTTCGTTTAGGATAGTCGAAAGACGCGGGCTCTACCTCATCTCGACGGGAGCCGCTGAATAATGAACGCAAATCAGAGCGCAGGCGTAAGCCAATATAGGCATCATCATAAGCGATGTCCGAAAAATTGGATTCTCGCTCAATCTCCCCATAATAAATACCCGCCGTCATCCAGCTGCGCCAAACGTAGTCCACGCCGACCCCCCAGTCAACAAACGAATCCTCACGACCAGTATTGTAGTGATCGTCGGACCATTTGTAGTAAGCATCCAAGACCACACGTTGACTCAACGCATGATTCCATCCGATACCATAAAAGTCAGACTCATAGTAACTGGATAAACCATCACCAGGCTCTTCCACTTGTCTGGAAGCCGCCAGCTGCAAATTCGAAAAAGCACTGAAAGAATAATTCAAGTTCGCATAATAAACGCTGCTGTCGTAGTCGGGCTGATCTGGACTGACAAAGTCTTTTTCGCTGCGGCCTATGCCAGCGACACCGCTTAGTGCGCTGGATGGTTTCCAACGCAAGCCGATCAGGTAATCGGTCTGCGTGCTATCTAGCTGGTTAGCAACACTAAAATAGTTGGTCTCGGTTTCTTCAATTCGGCCGAAGACAGAAGTTTTAGCACCAAATTGCCACTCCAGATCTAAATGCAGCGCCTCGGTTTCACGATCACGCTCAGCCGCATTAAAACGGAATAACTCATCGTCACTGCTAAAGGTCGTCTCTACATACTCGTAGCCCAGTACGCCCTTTAGGATGCCTATTTTGCGACCAAAAATCAGATCACCACCGTAGGCTTTATATTCAAGCTTTTCTGGCCCTCGATTGAAGGCATTCCCGGTAAACCCAACAAAGTCGCGCCCGCCTGAAATTCCCCGCTCTTCAAAAGCATCACCGAACCCACCGAACAATTCGAGATCCCAACGCCGACTGAGATCAAGCCCTAAATTGGCTAACACTGAATTCGATTCCGCGTCTTCCTGTTCGACGTCCTGATGAAAGGTGTACACCCCACTGTAAGCGGCATAAAACTTATGTCGACCGAGATTAGTGCGATACCCTAAGCTCGGCATGGCCGTAATCTTGAGATCATCCTCAGCCAAATCTGGTCTACGTCGGACATTATCGTGTTTCGCTGCAGTAACTGTGATTGCCGGATAAAAGTCATTTAACAAATCCAATGGCTGACTCAAGCCGCTATCACGCACAATCGAAGCGTTTTGATAAGAGCGATACGTATTCGCTGCTGGCGTTAACCCCTTGTCTGACACTTGAGCATACGCGACTTCGACCCCAACCGTCGCAGTCAACCCAATGACTGTTGCAATATGCTTCATTCGAATATTCTTCATAACAAAATCAACGACTCTCCAACCAAGTCAGTAGATACCATTCGTCTTAGTTACTCTGTACAAGGAGGGGATGCGCACAATGGTGACACACCGCCGCCACCGCCATACGAACCACCTGTCGGTTGTCGAATACCCAGTATTGACTCGGCCAGCGCTTGCGGGCGCTTGGTGTATGGCTTCACTCGTGAGCTATCAACGTAGTAGAACGCTAGCGGTACTTCTTCAACACCGAGTGCGCGCAAGGCGGCGATCAAGTCTGGGCGATTAAGAATGATGCCCTGCCCTACAATCGCTTTTATCGAGACGCCACCACTACCTTCGCCGGGCTCCTCACCACCGTTATCACTTCCGGGGGCGACGTATGGGTAGTCGGCTTCGGTGCGTGGATCATCCCACTGGGCATACTGATGATACTCATTGTATTCAAGCTTGGAGTTTTCATTGTTGTCCCCAGAGGCACCACCGATAATCACAGCCAAAAAGGACGTGTCCGGCACTGAGTACTCTTTCGCCTCCGCGATCAGACGTTGCCACGCTTCAGGCTCAAAGTCATCCTCTTCAGGGATTTCAAACACGTCGACGAATTCATCAATCTTGGCGTAAATATGATGCTCGCCTTTTTCCCATTCCGGTGCTGGCGTCAACATCAAACCGCGCTCAGTGTAGGCACGCTGGATACCTTTGATTGTTTTTGGGTAGTCTGGCAGCTTATCTGCCGGAAATTCACGCACACGATTGAATACAAACACGACCGGCAGCAACGCATCAGGATCAGCCTGCAATGCCGATTTAACCCGCGCCTCGCCATCCACAAGAATTGACTGCGTCCCTTCGTACAACGATACGAATATCGGGCGCTTAGTGACATCAATCGTCGATTTAGTATGGTACCAACGCACGCCTTCACCGGCTTCGACTAACTCATTCAGCTCGGCGGCAGATGCCAGAAAATGATATTGACCGTCGATCCAGTCAGGGGCTGGCATGAGCGTCTGGCGATCGTCGAAGAACCGCTTTGCCACCTCTTTGGCAGAATAGGGGTCACCGGGACCGGCGCGGTCTAGGTCTTCCAACTCATAACTGGAATAAATATAACCCGGGGAATCAGGCAGCAATGGCAGAATATCGATCGCTGAGGCGGTCATATCACGACTCTTCTCAGGCTGATAACGAACCGACGCCTGAAGTACCGATTCAATATCCAATCCCATTGAAACCGCAGTTAAAAACACCAGTACCGACGGTGTGTCCTTACTCAATAGCCGTAACACTTCAAGACGCGTTGGTGTGCCGGCTTCGTTATACATCAGTTCACCAAATTCCGTATCGGCATAGTCTTCTTTAGGCACCGATGTGCGCCAATCTTTAACGTAGGCGTCACTTTTATTATCGAACTCGCTCTCACCAGCCGGTGGCACGCGATACGTTTGCGAGTAAGATGGTGTTGTAAATGCAAGCACACACAGGCTCATCAGGAAAAATGAAGACACACGCGAGCGCATACCGCACCCGACACCGATGTGCTGCGCAACGTCCAACCAACCACGAATAATTTTCGAACTCAAAGCCAACATAGTAGACCTATCTAATCTTATTGCCGCATATTTTGTTATTACTTGTGATTACAGTACTTTTTTGACCCTAAGCACCGCAATCGGACTAACAAAAAACGCCATGATTTGCAGTCAAACGACCACAAATCAAACCACCCGACACTTTTAACGAGCCACAGATATCACGTAAATTTAGGTAAATCGATACCCAGAAGCTCTCCAACCTAACCGCATCATACCAAAGTAACAAAAAAATAAATAGATTCCAGCGGGTTAGCTTGCTTATTTAAAGTTAAAAGATACTAGACAAGCGTTAACAAAGCAATCTAAGTCCGTTCACGCTAATTCAATATAAGCTCAACTCCACCCATATAAGAACGCAAAGCCTCGGGAACGACCACACTGCCATCCGCCTGCTGGTAATTTTCTAAAATAGCCAACAGTGTCCGGCCTACTGCAAGCCCAGACCCGTTCAAGGTATGCACTAACTCAGTTTTCTTTTGCTCAACGCGGTACCGTGCACCTAGGCGCCGCGCCTGGAAGCTCTCAAAGTTACTGCACGATGAAATCTCGCGGTATGCATCTTGACCCGGCAACCAAACCTCCAGATCGTAGGTTTTTGCGGCCGAGAACCCAAGGTCTCCACCACACAAAACCACCTTGCGGTAAGGCAACTCCAAGCCCTGCAGCACCGCTTCCGCATGACCAGTTAGCTCTTCGAGTGCATCGTACGAGTCTTCTGGTTTAACAATCTGTACCAACTCAACCTTTTCAAATTGGTGTTGGCGAATCATACCGCGCGTATCACGGCCATAACTCCCCGCTTCACGACGAAAACATGGTGTGTGCGCCACCAGCTTCATCGGCAACTGATCGGCCGCCAAAATCTCATCACGCACAATATTGGTGACCGGCACTTCTGCCGTTGGAATCAGGTAATAGCCATCTTCAGCCTGGGTGGCAAACAGATCGTGATCGCCAAACTTAGAGAACTGACCGGTACCAATCAAACTTTCTTGGGTCACGAGATACGGCACATAGACTTCTTCATAACCATGATTCTGCGTATGCATATCCAGCATATATTGGATTAAGGCGCGATTTAGCTTGGCCAACTGGCCTCGCATCACCACGAATCGTGGTCCCGCAATCTTGGTGGCCATTTCAAAATCGAGCGCAGACTTGGCTTCACCTAAATCAACATGGTCGCGAACGTCGAAATCAAAGTTGGGCGGTGTACCCCATTTTGCGACTTCCACATTATCGTCTTCCGAGTTGCCCTTGGGAACAGACGTGTGCGGCATATTTGGCATCACATCTGTCATCGCAAACAATTGCTCTTTCACCGCTTCCAGTTCAGTCTGGGCGGTTTTCATTCGCTCAGCAAACCCGTTCACCTCGGCCATAATGCCGGATGCGTCACCACCTTGCGCTTTGACTTTACCGATCTCTTTGGATTTGGCATTGCGCTGTGCTTGCAGAGACTCAGCCTCAACCTGCAATGACTTACGCTTTGATTCCAACACCTGATAGGCGTCGACATCGAGAGAATGGCCCTTTAATTTTAGGGCCTCGGCAACAGTCTGAATATCTGTTCGCAATAGCTGTGGATCAATCATAATTGTTTTAAAAAGTTAAGAATGGCGCGCCAGCAAAATACCGAGCCAGCACAGAGAAACGCATAGTAGAACCTGTGATACAACATACAACAAGGCACGCATTTCGGCACCTTGCTCGATCATCGTCACCGCTTCCAACGAGAAGGCCGAAAACGTGTTAAACCCGCCTAAAAAACCGGTCATCACTAACCATTGGGTTTGCTGTGAGACTGACCACTTATGAACCAGCATCCAAGACAAATACCCCATCAAAAAGCTGCCCGCTACATTCACCGTCAACGTCGCAAACGGAAATGCGGTCCAGCCGTAATGCAGCACAGCACGCCCGACCAGAAAACGCATTAACGCACCAAGACCGCCAGCAGCAATAATTCCAATGTAGAGCA
>JAUHZM010000059.1 GCA_030426005.1 Gammaproteobacteria bacterium | reverse complement strand
GTATTGAGTACTGCCAAGAGTGGTCAAAACCCGCAGTTTATGGACGACGAACTGGCAGCGATTATTGCCACCGCCAAAGACTACGGCTTCAAAGTGGCCGCGCATGCACACGGGGCAGAAGGCATGAAACGTGCCATTAAAGCAGGCGTGAATAGCATCGAACACGGTACGCTGATGGACGATGAAGTGCGTCGTTTAATGAAGCGCCATGGTACCTATCTGGTGCCGACTATCCTGGCCGGTGAGTTCGTAGCAGAAAAAGCTAAGATCGACGGTTACTTCCCCGAAATTGTGCGCCCGAAAGCGGCTGCTATTGGCCCGCAACTCAAAGCCAATTTCACCAAAGCGTACGAGGCCGGTGTCAAAATTGCCTTCGGCACCGACAGCGGTGTGTCGGCGCACGGTGACAATGCTCGCGAATTCAAGTTAATGGTGGATCAGGGCATGCCAGCCATGGAAGCGATTCGCGCGGCCACTATCAATGCCGCTGACTTATTAGGCGAGACAGAAAATCTGGGCGCGCTAACACCAGGCAAGTACGCGGATTTGGTCGCAGTCAAAGGCAATCCACTGGACGATATTTCGATACTCGAAACGATTGATTTTGTGATGAAAGACGGTGAAATCGTCAAGAAATCACGTTAAACACCGGGAGAGCGTGGTATTTTACTACGCTCTCCTTTCATTCATGGACTGAATTATTTGTCTCTCGATCGTGCTAATACGAGCCCAGCTATTAAGACAAAGACGCTGACCAGCGTAATCATCACCGTCGCTAGCGCATTGATCTCTGGACTAACACCTAGGCGCACGCTGGAATAGACCACCATCGGCAAGGTGGTTGAACCCGGGCCTGAGGTAAAACTCGCCACCACCAGATCATCAACTGACAAGGTGAAGGCCAACAACCAACCCGCGATAATCGCCGGCGCAATCGTTGGCAAGGTCACGGTAAAGAATACTGTTACTGGGCGTGCACCAAGGTCCAGCGCCGCTTCCTCAATCGAACTATCCACATGCGCTAATCGACTGCGCACCACCACAGTCACGTAGGCCATGGCAAACACTGTATGAGCGATCACAATGGTGGTTTGCCCACGACCCGCTGGCCAGCCGAATAGTTTCTCCATCGAGACAAAAAGCAGCAACGACGCCAATCCAATAATGATCTCTGGCATGACCAAGGGTGCGGCGGTACTCAATTCAAACTGAGCCTGCCCCCTAAGATATTTAAATCGCACCAGTGAATAGGCAGCCAGCGTGCCAAGCACCACCGCCAACGTCGCGGTCAAGGCGCCGATTTTGACACTTAACCAGGCAGCGCTTAACAACTGCTGATTTTCCAGCAAAGCGCCATACCACTTCGTGCTCCAACCGCTCCACACCGTGACTAAGCGGCTTTCATTAAACGAATAAACGATGACGCTTAGAATTGGTAAGTATAGGAACCCTAATCCGAGCACCAAGCATGCCAGTCGTAAACCTTTAAACCGCTTCATTGGGGTCCTCCAGCTCAGAACGACGCTCAAAGTAGCGTAGCAACACAAACGGCAGAATAAGCAAGGTCAGCAGAACCAGGGCCAACGCCGATGCAACCGGCCAGTCTTTATTACTGAAAAACTCAGTCCACATGACTTTGCCGATCATCAAGGTGTCTGGACCACCTAATAAATCTGGAATCACGAACTCGCCCATCACCGGAATAAACACCAACATTGCGCCTGCCATGAGGCCTGGTACTGATTGCGGCAAGGTGACGGTAAAAAACTGTGTCAGCGGACCAGCACCAAGATCAGCGGCCGCTTCCAGCAAGGTGTGATCCAGTCGTACCAAGGTAGCGTACAGCGGCAACACGAAAAAGGGCAGATAACTGTAGACAATCCCAATGTACACCGCCGCCTGGGTATGCATGATTTCCAGCGGCGCATCGACAATACCGAGGCCCATCAACACATTGTTCAACAAGCCGTTGGTTTTGAGAATGCCCATCCAGGCATAGACTCGGATCAAGAAGCTGGTCCAGAACGGCAACATCACAAACATGATCAACGGCACACGCCAATGTGCAGGGCTCGACGCAATACTGTACGCCAGCGGATAGCCGATCAATATGCACAAAGCGGTGCTGATAAGCGCCGTTTTGACACTGTTCCAAATGGCCGACAAATACAGCGAATCATCGAACAAAAGTAGGTAGCTGCCAAAATTCAGCTTAATCTCCACCAGACCATCAGAGACTGACCGCACCACGTCGAGGTACGGCGGCTGGGCAAAGGCCGCTTCCGATAAACTGATCTTGATCACGAACAAAAATGGCGTCAGGAAGAAGACCGCGATAAACAACCACGGCCAGATCGCTACCATCCACGGTGACTTCGCCAAGCCTGACAGCGCCGTCCAGCTGTTTTGCCCTAGTCGAAACGGGTTCATCTACGCGACCAACACGTTGCAGTTCTCGGCACGCCAGCCCAGACGAACTTTTTGCCCCCAATCCAGCGGCAACTCCGCAGCCGGCTGAACATTCGCCTGAGTAAATTTTACCGACTGCCCATTGGGCAAGTTACAGTAGTAAATCGACACGTCGCCCAGATACGCGATGTTCTCAATAACACCAACCACGCTGTTGTCTGCCTGCGCATCGGGCGCAGTAATCGAGACTTTTTCGGGTCTTACCAGCACGGTCACCACCATGTCTGGCACCAACGGCTGCGCATGACGCACACTCAGCTCAGCATCGAGTGCATCACACCAGAGCGTCACGAGATCGTCGTCATGCGATACGACTCTGGCTTCGAATAAATTACTTAAACCAACAAATGACGCCGCATAGCGCGTTGCTGGGTACTCATAAAGACGTCTTGGTGTATCGACTTGCTCAATCAAACCGTCGTTTAATAACGCCACACGACTGGACATAGTCATCGCCTCTTCCTGGTCGTGCGTGACCACCACGAAGGTCATCTTGAGCATTTCCTGCAGGTTTACCAGTTCGAATTGCATGTCTTCGCGCAGCTTTTTGTCGAGCGCGCCCAAGGGCTCGTCCAACAAGAGTATCTTGGCTCGCTTTACCAACGCGCGCGCCAAAGCCACACGCTGCCGCTGACCACCCGAGAGCTGGTGCGGTTTACGATTCATCAATTTGGAAATCTGCATTAACTGGCAGATCTCCTCAACTCGTTCGTTGATCTCTGCTTTTGCAATACGATCGCGCTTAAGGCCATAGGCCACGTTATTAAACACGCTCAAATGCGGAAACAAAGCGTAGGATTGGAACATCATATTCAAGGGGCGTTCGTACGGTGGTAGCTCCGTCACATCTTTGCCTTGAATAAAAACACGGCCCTCGGTTGGCTGTTCAAAGCCAGCCAGAATTCTGAGCAAGGTAGATTTTCCGCATCCTGAGCTGCCCAGCAGGGAAAAGAATTCCCCTTCTTTGATACTTAGATCGATATTGCTCAGTGCGGTGACGTCATCGAAGTTTTTACGCAAACCTCGAACTTCAATCAATGGCGTTTCCAATAAACTGTCCCGTTAAAATGATTAAAACAGAGTGTGCCTTCGGCGGCACACTGTTTGCACTTGTCGGGCAACGCAGGCCCGACAAGCGGTGAATGGCGCTATTTATCCGGTTTATTTACCCGATTTTACGCGTGTCCAGGCGCGGTTTAATGCGCGCACCTGGCCGCCCTGAGGTACTTCCAGCACCAGTAATTTGGCACGCGTTTCTGCCGGAGGATAAATCCCTGGATCGGATTTGATACTTTCATCAACCAGCGAATCGGCAGCGCTATTTGGGTTAGCATAGGCCACGTAATTGGAGATATCCGCAATAACCTTTGGCTCAAGTATGTAATTGATAAAGGTCAGTGCCTCAGCAACGTTCTTGGCATCAGCCGGGATCGCCATCACGTCTGTCCATACCACCGCGCCTTCACGAGGTACCGCATAAGCAATGGTGTTGTCATTGTTAGCTTCGTTGGCGCGGTCACGGGCCTGAAGCATGTCGCCAGAGTAGCCGTGCGCAACACACAAGTCGCCATTCGCCAGGTCATTGATGTATGACGAGTTATGAAAATAACGAATATTTGGTCTTACTTTCGCGATTGTTTCGGCCATTAGATTAACTGTGTCAGAACTGAAGTCCGCGTTATCTTTGCCTAAATAGGCTTTCACCGCTGCGAATACTTCGGTTGGGTCATCCATAATCGACACGCCGCAGCTGCCGAGCTTGGCCACGATTTCGGGGTCGAACAATAAGCGCCATGTATCACGCGGCATGTCATCGCCGAGGATTTTCGTTACTTTCTCAACGTTATAACCAATCCCTGTCGTGCCCCAAAGGTACGGTGTTAAATGCGCATTTTGTGGATCAAAACTCGCCAAGCTGGCCATGATGCCTGCATCTAAGTTCTTCAGGTTTGGCAACTTGGATTTATCCACTTTGGCATACATGCCCGCCTGCACGTGACGCTTCGCAAACGGCAATGCCGTTGGAAACACCAAGTCATAGCCGGTACTACCTGCTAGCAACTTGCTTTCAAGCACTTCATTCGAATCAAACACATCGTATGTCACCTTGATGCCGGTGGCTTTGGTGAAATTCGCCAATGTGTCTTCGGCAATATAATCAGACCAGTTGTATATGTTTAACTCTTTGGTCTGCGCCGACGCCGCAACAGTAAAGCCCAAACCAACAAAGACTGCGCTGGCCAGCACAGTGGAACGGAGATTCATCATCTTTTCAAAATCTGTAAACGTGTCCCATGGGACACAAAACGTTGGTCAGCGTAAACGCGCTCAATAACGACGAGGCGCAAATGAAGCTGTTCACACCCTTCGCTGTTGGTAATCCTTGTTACTGTTCAGCTTGCGTGAATAATAATCCTGATTTTCTAAAACGCTACTAATTTTTATCGAATATTGTGCGGTTTTCGCACGTAAATATCCCGACCCTCGGTCATTCTACGCCGATTTTAAAGCCCAATCCGATGCGCTCGGTCTTGCGGTTATAGTCAATCAAACTCTCGCCATAACCGTTGAAATATTGAAGATACAAACGAATATCTTCGCGACCACCAATTCGACGACTCCACCCGAGTTCGACCGCACCGCGATCATTTGAATCCAGTGTATTGCGTAATTTCCAATGTAGTTGATGCTTGCCGAACTGGCGTAATCCGTCGAGCTGAAAATGGCCCATATAGTCGACGATGTCCGGATTGTCTTCGTCGTCCGTGATTTGCCACCAGGAACGCAATCCGAGCTTGCTGTATTTAGTCGACATCAAGAGCTCCGCATAGGCACGGTTCCAACTGCGGGAAACCAGGCCAGAACGACCATTTGACTGATGGTTGATCGCAAATCGCAGCGCATCAAACGTGATACCGCGATACTGTTTCTCAAGCGGAAACTCGAGCAATAGTTCTGGCTGATGATTGGTCTCGCGAAACGGTCTCGAGTAGTCGGAGTTATATGCTTGCCAATGACTCTGATTGGTATAGGCGGCAAATAACTTGGCATTGTAAGGGAGGTTGTTTAACAACATCGACTTGATGCTGATTTGGAATTTAATCTCCTCGTCGTCCAATTCGCGTGCTTCACCAAACCCCTCTGGCAAAGCACGCGCCTCATTATTATGGGCCACCGGCAGAATGTAATTATCGCGGTGCAACAAAATACTGAACTCATCCCCAAACAAGGACAATTCCCGATTCGCCCGTTCTTCACCCAAACTGTCGGGTTCTTCAGCGCACACCTTACGAATCTCCGCCACCGTCAGTTTGGCCTGGCCGTTCTCTACCCTTTCTAGCACGCATTGCTCATAAGGGTTTGCTCCGAACACACTCGGTGAAACCAACAGGCCAACTAACAGAAAGGTCATCATTCTCATCGGTGCCACTCCAGATTGAGGCAGTCACGAAAGTCGGAATTCTAACTTACCGACGCAAATCTTACTCGGGGATTGTCAGATCAAGCCGCCAATAAATACCGCTTGCTAAGTTACCCGATACAAGCGTCCCAGACCGTCACTGAACTCGTGTCGCTTAAACAAATAACTGGTATCCGATTCGCGAGAACTAAAACTGACGGAATCTGGCTTGGTTAGACACAGCCAGCGCTGGTGCAACAGAGGCTTACGAGAACGGATGGCTGCTGGAGAATGAATTGCCACATTGATCCCGCTCGGGCGACGTGCTGATTCGTAGCGGATCAACTCAACGCGGCCGCTGTCGTACGCCCAACGCCCGACTTGCTGGGAGTAGACATAACTGTCTGGCGCACGCAGCGCATCGTGCACTGGCTCGAACACCGTTGACGTCAAGTCCAGGGCTGAAGGCGTATTCACCAACACCTTGAATAAGCAGAATTGCGAGCGGACTGACTCGGTGTAAGGTTCCACCATATCGGCGAGGAACAAGAATCGATAATACGCACATTCACACAGTGCCGTGCTCGCCGCCTCGCTGGCGTAAAAGTAGCTCGGCATCAGGGTCGTACCAAAGCGCGAACCCCATGGCAATGGCGGATACCGAAAGGCTGTTTTAAGCAAATAATGCATTAGTTCGGTGCCTTCACGATAGACCGGTTTGGCATGCCTATCTAATAATGATTCAAGCACCTCCTGTTCCGCCAGATCATCTACTAGACTCAGCGTCGCGACATCTTCCTGTGATTCCACTACACGCCAAACCTCAGATCGGTAAGTTGTCAGCGGCGTATCAGCATTGAATAAGCGTGAATCCAGCACGTGCGACCTTCCCTGCGATTGATGGTTTTGTTAAGAATAATGGTTTGTGTATCACACCTTACCGCGCATGGCATCTAGGTACATGTTGACCTGCACCAAGCCCGCGACAGTGCTCAACAAGGCGGCAGGTGCCGCAGACAATGCGCGATTCTCCGAGCGCAACCAGTGGCGCATGAATGCCTGGTCACCACCAGCGATGGCATATAACGAACGATAAACTCGCACCAACTGCATACACAGCTCCCCAGTCTTTGACTGCGGATCAAAACCCTTGTCTTTATTGCGAGTTAACGTGGCGCGATCAACACCTAAAATTGCACTGGCCTCATCACGCGACAAGCCTAGCGCCGTGCAGCTGTTGTTAAACGCTTTTATCAGGACTGAGTTTTCATTGGGCAGGAAATCAAGCATGGGTTACCTCCGGGTTAGGTCAAGCATAACACCAAACGTGCATTTGCACCAAAAAATATATATAAAATGCAATTGCAACATGATTTGCGAGCTAATTAATCCATCAACTACGATAAACTCACTGCATTCTGATGTATGGCAATGACCAACGCACTCGCCATGTTGCGTGCACGCATTTTGTTGACGATCTTACGATAGTAATAATCAATAGTGTGACTAGACAGGTTCATCTTATCTGCCATCTCACAACGTGATAGACCCGAAGCAAACCAACGCAGCACATCTTGCTCCTTTGAGGTGAGGGACTCTACTCCTGGGGCAAGCTCTTTTAGCAGTGGCGATACCCTAAGGTAGACATGGTATGTCGCCAAATTTATTAAACTCTTATTCACTGGAGCTAAGAATTTAATTTTCTGGCTACTGGCCAGCATGACAGAGCAATCCAGCTTCTGGTTGCCATGAATACCAACAGCGACACCACCAAGTAAACCAGCGGATTCAGCGTCCTCAAACACGCGCTTTTGCACCTTGGATAGATCTCGCCGCTGAGCATACTCAGCCCATTCAAAGGCCCCCGGTGTTTGCGCACACTGACGAAACACAATATCGTGCCTTAAATACTCGCTCTCCAAATAGTGCTTTTCCCACTCATGGAGATTCTTATTAAAATGAATACTGGGGCGATAACCATCCCTTTCGCGCGTGAACGCACTGTATAATACTTGGTCATACCCGAGGGTTTCTAAAAATTCCTCATAGGTCGAAAATATGTCCTTCTTCGAACTGGCTGCCTGGGTGTCTTCAAGAAAAGATTCGAACATGGTCGATACACTCACTTAATGGGGAGGCATAGGTGAGTCACGATACTCCATCAACACGGCGATAATCAACCGCTCGAGAAACACAATTTTAGACAATATTGCACCAAACCAAGAACAAACTCAGCTCAGAGAAGCTGCTGCGCAATCGGCCTTACAGGCAAACCAGAGCGAGTTTTCCGCTTTCAGTTCTCACGGGCACACAGAGCTCATCGTCTATTTTGGGTAGCTCAAAAGCAAACAGTTCGCTGGTGTTGTCGATGTTTTGATCTCCCCAATACACCACGTGCCTCCCAGTCGGAGACAAAGCATATCCCTGAATTTCACTTCCAGAAACTGCACCGATATTCAACTTAAATGGGCTACCGTTATGAAGTGAGATGGCATAAAGCAGTTGCTGCATGCCCGACTCGCGAATTGAGTAAACGACATAACCATTGTCGCTGGTAAGACGAAAACTCGCCACATCTTGAGTTTGAGATAACGCAGGGCTGATTCGCTTGAGTCCGGCACCATCAGATTGAACTAAAAACAGCTCGGTAATGCTGTCTGTGAGTTTGTCTGACATGAACACAATATTACGTCCATCATCCGACGGTTCAAACCGCGAAATATTTCGATTACTACTGTCCAAGCTTACTAATTTCTTGGGTTGATGGGGACTTGTCGTACCATTGACGGTGAAGAGCTCGTAAACATTCGCAGTATCATGGTCGCGCGTATAAACAACTTGTCGAGAATCAGGCCCAATCCGGATATTAACTTTATTAGACCCGCTAAATGGCGCTCCAAACCCAAACAGTGCATTGGGATAAAGCCCAACTGAGCTACCGGCGTCACTTAATGGCGCAGAAAAAACCTGGAATGGCCCGCCGTCGACGCTCTGTGCGGTGTAAACCACACGCCGACCGTTGGGCGTGAATGCAAATCTTAATGCGTATTGCACATCATTAAATGGTGTAGACAACGCGATTGGGGATTCAGCTGATGCAATGCGCGCGCGATACAACGCATAGGTGTCCGTATCATCGCTCTCCGCCGAGTACACGACCCAATTGCTGTTAGGGCTGATACCAAAGAGTTGGCGCACACCTTGTTGGTTCGGCGTATTCAGCCGGACCAATGCGGAACTATCTCGGCTATCGATATGACTGCTGTATAGGTCGTAATCGACATCTGAGAGGTTTTGATTCACGCTCCGTCGACCATAGCTAAAGACAACCCGCTGACTATTTGGGCTAATATTGTAATTAATTACCGGTCGGCTGGGCGCATCTGACGGAGAAAGCTCTAAAGTGCCTTCAGTTCCACACAGTATTTGGTTGACGCCGGGACCGAGGGTTGGCGGCGCATTTTTATCTATCGGCGCACTGTATAGGCGGTTCTGTTGAAAATTAAAATGGTCATGCAGAAACAAGACTCGTTGACTGTCAGGTGTGATCTGGATATCGGAAATAATGGACGGACCACTGCGAACCAAGAACAAGTCGGCACTATCACAGTTAAGACGTTTAGCCGCGCCACCCATGATTGGCACACTATATAGGTCCGTGTAGGCACTCTGGGTAATATTGCCTGAGTAGACAACGTATTGACCGTTTGGGCTGATTTCAAAGCGATCGACTCCGCCACTCTGGGAAGCCGTAATCTCAATATTAAGCTTCACGGAGGTCCCACCGCCGATCGGCACGCGAAATAATTCCGGCTTACCATCAACCAATTTATCTGCTCGGTAGACGACATAAAGCCCATCCGGTGTCACCTTCGCTTCATAAACATCGCCGCCCGCAATGAGGCTATCATTCAATTTATAGGGCTGAGCAACAGCGTCAATGGAACTGGTGACACCACAAATATAGACCAACAGGCCTAAAAACGCGGAGTGAGTTTTCATAGCTGGAACCGTGAGTAGGGGCTGAGTTCAGCTACGCATCTAAACAACTAACACACAAATGTACAACTACGAGAATTCGTAGTTGTCCTGAGGTTGAGACTGATTTGTGCCCCGGCTGGCACAAATCAAATTCGAAACGAGATCAGCAATCGTCGTTTTTTATGTCCAGTTCAACACAACCTTTCCAGTCTGACCTGATGCCATTAGCTCAAACCCCTGCTGAAAGTCATCGACAGGGAACTCGTGCGTCAACATTGGGATCAGGTCCAGACCCGACTGAATCAGACTGGCCATTTTGTACCAGGTTTCGAACATCTCACGACCGTATACACCCTTGATCTCCAGCCCTTTGAACACCACTTTGGTCCAATCAATGGCCATGTCTTTGGGCGGAATGCCCAACATGGCGATTTTGCCGCCGTGGTTCATATGGTCAAGCATGCCTTTGAACGCAGACGGCACACCGGACATTTCCATACCAACATCGAAACCCTCGGTCATGCCCAACTCGGTCATGGTGTCGGCAATGGTTTCCTTGCTCACGTTGATGGCTCGACTCGCGCCCATCTGACGCGCCAGCTCCAGGCGATAATCGTTGACGTCAGTAATAACGACATGGCGTGCGCCAACATGGCGCGCTACTGCAGCGGCCATAATGCCAATTGGGCCTGCGCCCGTGATCAACACGTCTTCGCCAGTGAGATTAAATGACAATGCGGTATGAACCGCATTGCCGAATGGATCAAAAATCGATGCTAATTTGTCACTAATATTGGCTGGAATTTTGAATGCATTAAATGCTGGGATCACCAGGTATTCGGCAAACGCACCCTGACGATTAACCCCAACGCCGACCGTGTTGCGACACAAGTGGCGACGGCCAGCTCGACAATTTCGACAATGTCCGCAGGTGATATGCCCTTCGCCGGATACACGGTCACCAACTTTGAAGCCACGCACTTCCTGCCCCATACCGACCACTTCACCAACGTACTCATGGCCCACGATCATCGGCACTGGAATGGTGTTTTGTGACCACTCATCCCATTTATAGATATGAATATCGGTGCCGCAAATGGCAGTCTTACGAATCTTAATTAACAAATCATTGGGACCAGCCACCGGAATCTCGGCTTCGGTCATCCAGATCCCTTCTTTGGGATGCAGTTTGGCTAAGGCTTTCATGTTAGATCACACCCATTTCTTTACCAACCTCGATGAAGGCATCCACCGTGGTATCAATTTGCTCAAGACTGTGGGCCGCTGACATTTGGGTTCGAATCCGCGCCTGACCTTTTGGCACGACCGGAAAAGAAAATCCGACCACGTAGATACCCTTTTCGAGCATGCGTGCCGCCATATCGGCCGCCACTTTGGCGTCGCCCAGCATCACAGGAATAATCGCATGATCTGCGCCAGCCAGTGTGAAACCGGCGTCGCTCATGCGCGCGCGAAAGTGAGCGCTGTTGTCTCGCAACTTAGTGCGCAGTTCACCACTCTCGGCCAATAAATCCAGCACGCGGATCGACGCCGACACAATGGCCGGTGCCAGCGAATTGGAAAACAAATACGGACGCGAGCGTTGGCGCAACCATTCGACAACCTCACGCTTAGCGGAGGTGTAACCGCCTGACGCACCGCCCATGGCTTTGCCTAAGGTACCGGTGATAATGTCGACGCGCTGCATGACATTGCAATACTCATGGGTACCACGCCCGTTGTCACCGATAAATCCAACCGCGTGTGAGTCGTCCACCATGACCATGGCGTCGTACTTATCTGCCAGATCACAAATTCCTTGCAGATTGGCGATAACACCGTCCATCGAGAATACACCGTCAGTGGCAATTAATTTAAACCGCGCACCAGCCTCGTTGGCAGCTTTGAGCTGCGCTTCTAACTCCTGCATATCATTATTCGCATAGCGATAGCGCTGCGCTTTGCACAAACGTACGCCGTCGATAATGCTTGCATGATTCAAGGCATCCGAGATGATGGCGTCTTCCGGCCCCAACAAGGTCTCGAACAAACCCGCGTTGGCATCAAAGCAGGAGGAATACAGAATTGTGTCCTCCATGCCTAAGAAGTCACTCAGTTTACGCTCTAACGTCTTGTGAATGTCCTGCGTTCCGCAGATAAAGCGCACCGATGCCATGCCAAAGCCATGATCATCGAGACCGGCTTTGGCTGCCTCAATCAAGGCCGGATGGTTCGCCAGACCGAGGTAGTTATTGGCGCAGAAGTTCAAGACCTCTGCCCCGCTATCGACCGCCACCTGTGCCTGCTGGGCCGTGGTAATAACGCGCTCGGACTTATACAAGCCCGCCGCCGTCACATCATCAAGTTCACCTTGCAGATGCTGAATAAATGAGTCACTCATAATGATATTAAATTAGGATGTTGGATCACGCGTTTACATAACCGCCTGGCTGTAACGCTGGTGCATATCGTTATACACAGATTGCGCCATCTTACGCGCTTCATCCAAAGACATAAACTGTTTTGAGAAGCCTTCCACCTCTGGATCGATCGCCAATTGTGCGGCAATCACCACATGGCGAATCAAGTCCATTGGGTTCTCGATCCCCATGGCAAACCGAATCGTGGTCGGAAAAATCTGCGCTTCCTGTTGCTGTTGGGCATTTAGTTCCGAGTGCGTGGTTAATCCGGGGCAGCTGACAATGGAATTGGTTTGCCCCAGGCTGATCATGTGTGCGAATGCGGGTTCCAGGCTATCGAAAAACCGTTGAAACGCAGCTTCTGGAATTTCTTTACCCATATCCACCGTGAACAGGCCAGATGGGAAACCCAGGAATAAGTTCTTCTCTGCCAGGGCACGGTTTTTATTGCTGGGCAGACCATTACAGTTCACCTTAATCAATGGGTGCGAATCCATAAACGTGGCGAATACTTGTGTGGTGATGCATTTCTTCAACATACGCACTTCCAGCGTGCGCATACCATTCATTACCTCAAATGCGGTGTCCGCATTCAAAAAGGCGCCTTTTACGTAATACACATTCCAGAACATGGTGTGGTCCCAGCCGTCCATGCCCTT
>JAUHZM010000058.1 GCA_030426005.1 Gammaproteobacteria bacterium | reverse complement strand
CAATCACCAAAACACAGCCAGCCGCAGATGCTGGATCAGAGTGAGTCTTTGGTTGACCTGTTGTCGACTTATTCACCAGCCGATCTGGAAAAATTGATGCATATCAGCCCTGCCCTGGCCGAGCTCAATGTCGAACGTTTTCATCAGTGGAGTCGCCCATTCAACAAGAAAAACGCCAAACAATCGATTGAGGCATTTCAAGGCGATGTGTATACCGGACTCGCGGTAGCAAATTTTAGCGACGACGATTTCATCTACGCGCAAGATCACTTGCGGATTCTATCTGGCTTATACGGCGTATTACGCCCACTCGATTTAATGCAGGCGTACCGCTTAGAAATGGGCACCAAGTTGGTCAACGACAATGGCAAAACCTTGTACGCTTATTGGGGCGACACCATTACCGACAACTTGAATCAACACTTGAAGCGGATTAAATCCGAAGTCCTAGTGAATCTTGCGTCGAACGAATACTTTAAATCGGTAAAGCCGAAGAAGTTAAATGCCGAGATCGTTACGCCTGTATTTAAGGACTGGAAGAATGGCGACTATAAAGTTATCAGCTTCTTTGCTAAAAAAGCCCGCGGACTAATGTCAGCCTGGATTATTCAAAATCGAATTGACACGCCGGAAGCATTACTGGAATTCAATGCGGATGGGTATGCTTACAGCGCGGCACATTCGGACGAAAAAAACCCAGTGTTTATTCGCAAACAGGCGTAACACCCTGTCGTCGCGCTAGCTTTAGTCCCGCGGTAATACCAACTGCATATCGCTGCGGCGACCTTGCACGATAGCCGCCGAGATACTTTTGGCGACCATTTCAGCTCGGCGCTTCATTTTTTCTGCATTGTCGCCAACATGGTGCTCGTTCACTGCTCGCTCGAACAAGTAAAGCCAGCGCGTGAAGTGACCCGGGCGCAGCGGCAACTTTTGGTGCAGCTCAAGATGTTTGCGTAACGGGTTGCCGTCGTAATGTCGGCCACCGAGCTGTCGGCCACCGAACACAATATCCATCCAAAAGTTCACGATCACCGGCAAATGGTGGTCGAGGTCGATCTTGGCCACATCGGTAAAAATAAAGCCAACGATCGGGTCTTTCAGCATATCTGCATAAAATCGAGCCACAATATCCTCGATATCCGTGCGATCAAGTACGTCTTTTTTAGACATTAGTTGTTATAATCCCGCGCCTAGTTCACTCATCCGTAGTTTAACCGATGTCCGACACAACTGTTAAAAGCACACGCCCTAAAATTAAGCCAGTCGTTACGGGTGAAAAGCTCCGCGGTGCTGAGAAGATGGCGCGGATACCCGTCAAGATTGAACAAACTAAAAATCCGCTGCGCAAACCAGACTGGATTCGTATCCGTCTGCAAAACGGGAACAAGGTTCAAGAACTGAAAAACACACTACGTGAAAATAAATTACACACCGTGTGCGAAGAGGCTTCTTGCCCGAACCTGAATGAATGTTTCAGTCGCGGCACGGCCACCTTCATGATCATGGGCGATATTTGTACTCGCCGCTGCCCTTTCTGCGATGTTGCACACGGCCGACCGCTGGCATTGGATCAGGACGAGCCCAAGCACCTCGCACAAACCATCAACGCGATGGGGCTGCGTTATGTGGTCATTACCTCGGTTGACCGAGACGACTTACGCGATGGTGGGGCCGGCCACTTTGTCGCTTGCATTGAAGAAGTCCGCAAACTTAATCCCACCACACAAATCGAGATCCTGGTGCCGGATTTCCGTGGTCGTATGGATATCGCCATTGAATTAATGGCCAACAATCCACCCGATGTATTCAATCACAATCTTGAAACGATTCCAGATTTTTACCGTAAGGTCCGCCCTGGCTCAGACTATCAGTGGTCGCTCGATTTGATTAAACGCTTTAAAGCGGCCCAACCACAGGTGTACACCAAGTCTGGCCTGATGCTGGGCATCGGTGAAACCATCGATCAAGTAAAAGCGGTATTACGCGACCTCAAGGCGCATGATTGCGACATGATCACGCTGGGTCAGTACTTACAACCCAGTTTGAGTCACTTGCCGGTCGAGCGCTATGTGCATCCCGACGAGTTCGACGAACTCCGCGAATACGGCGAAGCACTGGGTTTCCGTCACGTAGCTTCCGGTCCGCTAGTTCGTTCCTCGTACCATGCGGATGTGCAGGCTCATGCCGCCACCGACAATCATGAATAAATACGATTAACAATCACCATTCACAGGCCGACTATGTCGGCCTGTATTGATTCTAATACACTCCAACGCAACAGACTGTCCAGCAAACAAGTAGAACGAAATTATGACCAGTAGCGACAATTTGCGCGATGCCGCACTCCACTACCACCGCACGCCCAGCGCCGGAAAAATCCGCGTACAAGCCACCAAGCCGCTTTCTAATCAGCGCGACCTGGCACTCGCTTACTCGCCCGGTGTGGCCGAACCCTGCAAAGAGATCGAGAAAAACCCATTAGCGGCAGCGGAATATACTTCGCGCAGTAACTTGGTTGGTGTGGTCACCAATGGCACCGCAGTCCTCGGACTCGGTAATATTGGTGCATTGGCCTCCAAACCGGTCATGGAAGGCAAGGCAATTCTGTTCAAGAACTTCGCAGACGTAAATGCCTACGACATCGAAGTCAATGAAACCGACGTCGACGCGTTCTGTGACATTGTGGCGGCGCTGGAGCCTACTTTTGGAGGGATCAATCTCGAAGATATCAAAGCGCCGCAATGTTTTGAGATCGAAGAAAAATTGCGCGAGCGCATGAATATTCCGGTCTTCCATGACGATCAACACGGTACCGCAATTGTGTCGGCTGCCGCCGTGATTAACGGACTCAAAGTGGTGGGCAAGCAAATTGAAGACGTCAAACTCGTCGTATCTGGCGCCGGAGCCGCGGCAATGGCCTGTACCAATTTGCTGCTAGACCTCGGCGTTGACATCAATAACGTGCTGATGCTCGATAGTCGTGGTGTGATCCATGCTGAGCGTGAGAATCTTGATGTCACCAAACAAAAGTTTGCGCGTGACACCACAGCTCGTACCTTGGAAGATGCCATGGTTGGCTGCGACGTATTTCTTGGCGTTTCGCAACCCAATCTGGTCAGCGTCGACATGTTAAAAAGTATGGCAGATAAGCCCTTAATTCTGGCTATGTCCAACCCAGACCCAGAAGTACGCCCTGAACTGGTGTATGAGCACCGACCTGATGCGGTGATGGCAACGGGCCGATCGGATTACCCCAACCAGGTAAACAATGTTCTGTGTTTTCCATTTCTGTTTCGCGGCGCATTAGATGTTGGTGCTACTACCATCAATCAAGCCATGAAGGTCGCGTGCGTGAACGCCTTGGCCGAATTGGCGCACTCTGAGAGCAATGAGATTGTCGCCAGCTATTACCAAAATGAGTCGATGCTGTTTGGTGCCGGCTACATTTTGCCCAAGCCATTCGACCCGCGCTTGATCACAACCATTGCGCCGGCCGTGGCGCAAGCGGCAATTGACAGCGGTGTGGCAACGCGCCCGTTCGAAGACATTGAAACCTATCGCGCGAGTCTTGAGCCGCTGGTCTATCGCACCGGTAACGTGATGCGTCCAATCTTTGAGAAAGCGCAAAATATCACACACAAGGTTCTTTACACCGATGGTGAGAACGAACGCGTATTGCGTGCGGTGCAAGATGTGGTTGATCAAAGTTATGCACGCCCATTACTGCTTGGCGATGCCGAAACCATACAAGCCAATATCGAGAAACTCGGCTTGCGGCTACAGGCTAATCGTGACTACGAAGTAATTGCACCGCGCGGCACCACCGAGGAAGACCGTGTTAAATACGCCTGTGTCCTGATCGAGAACGGCACAGCGCACGCCGCATTGACCGGCCCAGGCGCTAAATTACATGAGCAAATTGGCGCCATCGAACGTTGTATTGGTACCACCACCGGTGGTGATCATATGGCCGTCATGCATTTGCTATTGCTGGATACCGGCACCATCTTTATTGCCGACACCAGTATTCACGAAAACCCAACCGCCGAAGAGCTTGCCAATATCACTATCTTGGCGGCAGAGGAAGTTCGTCGCTTTGGTATGACTCCGCGTGTTGCCCTGCTATCTCATTCAAGCTTTGGCAGCCATGTTACCGAGTCATCTAAAAAGATGGCGCGCACCAAGCATTTGTTGGCTGACTTGGCTCCGGAACTCGAAGTCGATGGCGAAATGAAAGGCGCGACTGCACTGAATGCCACCACACGCGAAAAATCCGGCAAAAGCACGCTAAGCGACAATGCCAACTTATTGATCATGCCAAATTTGGATGCGGCGAATATCACTTACACCGTACTCAAATCGATGGCAAACGGCATTTCAGTCGGCCCGATTTTATTAGGTACCGACCTGCCGATTCACGCGATCACTAAAACCACCACACCGCGCGGCATCGTCAATTTGACCAGTCTGGTCACAGCCAGCGTTAAGTAATAACACTGATTCGGGCGGCCTTTGCGTCGCCCGAATCACACCGCATCAAAGCCAGTTTGCGATGACGCGGAACATGTAATCTTTTCACGGAAGTGCTACCCTATCTGTGATTTGATACAAACCTCTTTTTGATATGACTGTGCTCCCGGTCGTACGAAGGAATGACAAATTAATCTATTCAGCCATCCTGAGCTGAAATTAGCGCGTAAGTAGTGCAAGAGCGCCCGCTCACCAAGGTGGTCAGTGAAAGATTCCCGACCGTCATTCGCGTAAAACCTGAGCTCAATGAGTGTAATTTATTTACATTTACCATATCTATAGGTATTATTCACGCCGCAAATAAAGGTATAAACCAACTAACGACAGTTGCTGCAATACAGGTCATAACATTATGAGCAAAGATTTACCCTCTCCCCAAGTCGACATCGATGCACAAGAGACCCAGGAATGGATCGAAGCACTTGAAAGTGTGATCAAAGCCGATGGTTCGGAACGCGCACGCTTTCTACTCAAAGAACTCACCAACACGGCCCGCCAAGCCGGCGCTCAACTGCCCTACGGTTTAAATACCCCTTATATCAACACTATTCCAGTTGAGGATCAGCCTGCACTGCCCGCAGATCGTCAACTAGAATTTAAAATTCGCTCCATGATCCGTTGGAATGCGGCGGCCATGGTCTTACGTGCCAATAAAGTGAGCACCGAGTATGGTGGTCATATCGCCAGTTATGCATCGGCGGCGGTACTGTATGAAATTGGCTTCAACCACTTCTGGCGTGCGCGCTCCGAAGAGCACGGCGGCGACATGATTTATTACCAAGGCCACTCCGCACCGGGTATGTATGCCCGCGCGTTTATGGAAGGCCGCCTAACCGAGGAGCAACTGGATAATTTCCGTCAAGAAGTTGGTGGCAATGGTTTGTCTTCTTATCCGCATCCGTGGTTGATGCCAGAATTCTGGCAATTCCCTACCGTGTCGATGGGGCTGGGCCCGATCATGGCCATTTATCAAGCACGCTTTCAGCGTTATCTGGAAAACCGAGAGCTGATTAAGTCAGAGAATCGCAAAGTCTGGGCATTCCTCGGCGACGGTGAAATGGACGAACCCGAGTCGCGCGGCGCATTAGGCTTAGCGGGACGCGAAAAACTCGATAACCTGATCTTCGTAATTAACTGTAACCTGCAGCGCTTAGATGGCCCGGTACGCGGTAACGGTAAGATCATTCAAGAACTGGAATCTGAATTCCGCGGTGCTGGCTGGAACGTCATTAAAGTCATCTGGGGATCGCAATGGGACATCCTGTTAGAAAAAGATCACGATGGCATCCTGCAGAAACGTATGCAGGAATGTGTGGACGGCGAATATCAAGCGTTTAAAGCCAAGGGCGGCGCATATATTCGTGAAAAATTCTGGAATTCACCAGAGCTCAAAGCCATGGTCGCGCACATGAGTGACGAAGACCTTGAGTTAATGTCACGCGGCGGTCACGACACCGACAAAGTCTACGCTGCTTACCGCGCAGCGGTGAAACACTCTGGTCAGCCAACTGTGATTTTGGCGAAGACAGTGAAAGGCCTCGGTATGGGCGCATCCGGCCAAGGTCAAAATACCTCGCATCAACAGAAGAAAATGGATGTGGAGTCACTCAAAGTATTCCGCAATCGTTTCAAAATTCCGGTCTCGGACGAGCAGCTGGAAAAAGTGGAGTACATCAAACCGGACCCAGAATCACCAGAAATCAAATACTTACACGCGCGCCGACAAGCGCTCGGTGGTTACCTCCCTGCTCGACCTAATTCATCGAACAAGCTGGAGGTGCCATCCTTAGACACTTTTAGCAAAATGCTGGAATCCACCGGTGATCGCGAGATTTCCTCGACCATGGCATTTGTACGAATTCTTTCGTCGCTGGTACGTGATAAAAACCTTAAGGATCGCATCGTTCCGATCGTGCCGGACGAGGCACGTACCTTCGGTATGGAAGGTTTGTTCCGTCAACTCGGCATTTACGCATCAGAAGGCCAACTGTATGAGCCAGAAGATTCAGATCAACTGATGTACTACCGAGAAGACAAGAAAGGTCAGGTTTTAGAGGAAGGCATTAACGAAGCTGGTGCAATGTCCTCGTGGATTGCGGCCGCAACATCGTATTCTACCAATGAATTGCCAATGATTCCGTTCTACATCTACTACTCGATGTTCGGATTCCAACGAATTGGCGACCTCGCCTGGGCTGCCGGTGACATGCAAGCACGCGGATTTTTAGTCGGCGGCACCGCCGGTCGAACCACGCTGGCTGGTGAAGGTCTACAACACCAGGACGGTCACTCGCACCTGCAGGCATCAACGATCCCGAACTGCATCTCGTATGACCCAACGTACGCATACGAGCTCGCAGTGATTATTCAGGACGGTCTACGTCGCATGTATGCTGAGGAAGAAAACGTCTTCTACTACCTCACGGTGATGAACGAAAACTATGCGCATCCGGCCATGCCGAAGGGTGTCGAAGAAGGCATTCTGAAAGGTCTGTATCAGTTAATCAAAAGTAAGAAAGACGATGGACAGACGCCAACCGTGCAACTGATGGGCTCTGGCACCATCTTAAACGAGTGTATCCAAGCCGCTGAGATTTTGGAGGCCGAATTCGGCGTGGCGACCAACGTCTGGAGTGCAACCAGCATGAATCAGCTACGTCGTGAGGGCCTAGAAGTTCAGCGTTGGAACATGCTGCATCCTTCTGCGAAGCCAAAAATCAGTTATGTTGAGCAATGCCTGCAGGACCAAAATGGGCCGGTTATTGCAGCAACTGACTATATGAAAGTCTACGCTGATTCGATTCGTGAATTTGTGCCTTCCCGGTATGTGGTGTTGGGCACCGACGGATTCGGCCGCAGTGATGACCGCAAACAACTTCGAGCGCACTTCGAGGTAAACAGTGACTACATTATTGTCGCGGCATTATCTGCCCTCTTCGAAGACGGCAGCATCGACGCAGACGTGGTGAAGAAAGCGATCAAACAGTTTAATATTGACCCGGATAAAGCATCACCAGACACCCTGTAGAGTTTGTGCGTAGTTTACGTGCAACACTCTGCTATGTGGCGTCTGACTACCAGCCACCGGAAATAGAGACATGATCAAATACGTCGAACTGACTGCACCCGAATCGAGTGCATATCGGCAAGCCAAAATACTTTCAATCGAGTGCCACGAAGGAGACCGAGTTAAACAGGGGCAAACTCTGTTTCGAGTCAAAAGTGGCAATCGTGAAATTGACTTGCCTTCGACACGCGACGGCCGAATTGTCGAAATTATCGCGACAGAGCAAGAAAACATCACCTTGAGCACACCTTTATTGTTGCTTGAGACCGTCGTGAAAGAACGCACAGCGAGCAAGCCAGTTGCTGAACCAAGTGAGAGCGGTTCAGCAGACCAGACCAGACCGCCAGTGCAGCCTACAGAAACACAACGCCCTGCCCCAACAAACCGGGGCAATGACTACAAGCGCCATGAGCAGCAGTCATTGAATTTATCTGGTGAAACATCCAAAGAAATCGTCTTGGACCAAGTCGTCGAAAGCCCAAGCACAAAAATAGAAACCGTAAGTCAACCCGACGTCACTCAACCTGATGTGACGAGCAAACCTACAGTGAGTAAATCTATGTCTAACAGCGAGACCATCGAAATATCCGTTCCTGATATTGGTGCTGATAGTGCCAAAGTCGTTGAAATTCTGGTACAGGTCGGTGACCAAATCGCTGTCGACGATCCATTGGTCACGTTAGAAAGTGATAAGGCCAGCATGGATGTACCGAGCACAAAAGCCGGTGTGGTGAAATCAATCAGTGTTGAGGTTGATCAGGATGTCCATGAAGGCGTCGCGATCCTGACTCTGGAGGCTGATGCCGATGGCGCAGATGCTGTGTCTAAAGCAGCCGAAGACACACCAGAGTCTGATTCTGCTGCGCAAGATAAAGCACCAACAAACCAACCGTCAGCCTCCTCCGCCAACGAACCATCAGCATCTGGCAGTGTGCAAACGATTGAAGTAAAGATCCCAGATATCGGTGGCGATTCCGCGAAGGTGGTCGAGATTCTTGTGACAGTAGGACAAGAAGTTGCCTTAGAGGACTCATTGATCACGCTGGAAAGTGATAAAGCGAGTATGGATGTCCCAAGTTCCGCTGCGGGCGTGATTAAATCCATCGAAGTTGCCATTGACGACGAAGTGAGCGAAGGCCTCGTTATCGCCATTATCGAGAGTGCTAGTGATCAGTCAGCCACACCAAAAGCGAGTGAGACACCTAATGCGTCCACCGATAGCGCAAACGAGTCTAAGTCAGTGTCCGAACAGCCGAAACCAGCAGCACCAACTCAAGGTGCTCCTAAATCGCCGGCCGGGCAGTCTCATGCTTCACCGTCCATCCGCCGTTTTGCGCGGGAACTTGGCGTAGATCTCAGCAAAGTAACCGGCACTGGACGCAAACAACGCGTCACCAAAGACGATGTGAAGGCGTACGTAAAATCCACGCTGGAATCAGGTGCTTCTAGCACCGCTTCAACCGGTTCAGGCATTCCACCGATCCCAGCTCAAGACTTCAGTAAGTTTGGGGACATCGAGCTGCAACCGCTCAACAAGATTAAGCGACTGACTGCTGAGAATCTGCACCGTTCATGGGTGAATGTGCCGCACGTCACACACAACGATGAATCCGATATTAGCGACCTGGAGTCGTTCCGCAAGCAGTTAAACAGCGAGTATGCCAAACAAGGGAAAGACATTAAGCTCTCGCCTCTGGCTTTTATTGTCAAAGCGGTAGTGAACGCGATGCAGGAGTATCCGCAATTTAACAGCTCCTTAGAGCCCGGCGGTGAAAACCTAATTCTGAAAAAATATTTCAATATCGGCATCGCGGTGGACACACCAAATGGCCTTGTGGTGCCGGTAGTAAAAGACGCCGACAAAAAATCCGTCGCAGAAATTGCCCGTGAAATGGGTGAACTCGCTGAAAAAGCGCGTGACAAAAAACTCACGATGAACGACATGAGCGGTGCATGTTTTACGATTTCCAGCTTAGGCGGAATTGGCGGCACCGGCTTTACGCCAATCGTAAACGCACCTGAGGTGGCGATCCTAGGCGTATCGCGCAGCAAAATTAAGCCAGTTTGGAACGGCTCCGAGTTCGTACCCGGCACCATGCTGCCATTGAGCTTATCGTATGACCATCGCGTGATTGATGGTGCAGAAGCAGCACGATTTACGCACCACATCGCCAAGGTATTGGAAGACGTGCGTCGCTTAACGGTATAAGGGTAGATACATGGCAAAAATAATAGAGATTGTTGTTCCGGATCTGGGTGGAGCAACCGACGTAGAAATCATCGAAGTGCTGGTCAACGCTGGTGACAGCGTTAAGCAGGAAGATGCACTGATTACATTAGAAAGCGACAAAGCCTCAATGGATGTGCCCTCTTCGCATGATGGTAAATTGGTGGAGATGCTAGTCTCCGTTGGTCAGAAAGTGAATCAAGGTGATGTCATCGCCAAACTCGAAGCCAACGGTGGCAATTCGGATCAGACCGCCAAACAAGCTGCTAAACCTGAACAAGCACCTACTCCGTCAACGAAAGCAGCCCCCAGTGACAACCACGCCGAATTAGTGGTTATCGGGTCGGGACCTGGTGGCTACACAGCAGCGTTCCGCGCAGCTGACCTCGGGCTAAAAGTAACCTTGATCGAAAAATACCCTGATCTGGGCGGCGTTTGCCTCAATGTCGGCTGTATCCCATCGAAAGCCTTATTGCATTCCGCCGCAGTCATCTCTGAGGCTCGCGCAATGGCCCAACACGGCATCACCTTTGGCGCACCTAAAATCGATGTCGATAAACTGCGGCATTTTAAAGAGTCAGTCATCGGCAAATTGACTGGCGGTCTTGCAGGCATGGCTAAAGCACGCAAGATCAATGTAGTTCAAGGTTATGCTAAATTCACTTCCAGCAACTCACTCAGCATCGAAGGCGAAAATGGCATGTCGTCCTTGTCATTTGACAAAGCGATCATTGCCGCTGGTTCACGCGTCACCGTATTCCCAATTTTTGAAACTGACGACCCGCGTGTCATAGATTCCACCGGTGCCCTGGCGCTCAAAGAAATCCCAAAGACGATGCTTATCGTTGGTGGCGGAATTATTGGCCTCGAAATGGCGACAGTCTATAGCGAACTCGGCACGGAAGTCACCATTGTGGAATTTATGCCACAAATCATTCCGGGCGCCGATAAAGATTTGGTAGCACCGTTGCAAAAACGCCTTAAATCACAAGTCAAAGAAATTCTAACCAGTACCAAGGTTGAGAGCATTCGCCCTCTCAAAGGTGGCATCAGTGTTAAATTTGCCGCTGCGGGCGACGGTAAGGCGCCAGAGGCACAGATGTTTGACTATGTTTTGGTGGCCACCGGTCGGAGACCCAATGGCGACCTGATCGATGCTGACAAGGCTGGTGTTAACGTGGATGAACGCGGCTTCATTGCGGTCGACAATCAAATGCAAACCAACGTAGACAACATCTTTGCCATTGGTGATATTGTTGGACAGCCCATGCTGGCGCACAAAGCGACACATGAGGCAAAGGTCGCTGCCGAAGTATGTGCCGGTGAGAAAAGTGGGTTCGAGGCGTCAGTTATTCCGTCCGTTGCGTATACTGATCCAGAAATAGCCTGGGTTGGTTTAACCGAAACTCAAGCCAAGGAACAGGGTATCGACTATGAAACAGGCACCTTCCCTTGGGCTGCCTCAGGGCGTGCCATTGGTAATGATCGAACTGAAGGTAAAACCAAACTTCTATTCGACCCGAAAACCCATCGAGTACTCGGCGGTGGCATTGTTGGTACCAACGCTGGCGATCTGATTGCCGAAGTCGCGCTGGCGATTGAAATGGGCGCAGACGCCAGTGATATCGGGCTGACAATCCATCCGCATCCAACACTTTCAGAAACCGTGGCAATGGCCGCTGAAGCTTATGAAGGAACTATTACGGATCTGTACATTCCGAAGAAATAACTGACAATCTGGGCGCTAACTATCAAATGAAGACTAAAATTTAAAAAAATGTCGCTAATTTGCGACTTTTAACCTAATTTTTACATTCATTTGCTAGCTGAGTGCCCGGTTCTTTGCTAGATTATCGCCATCCGATATTGAGTACGATATGTTGTTTGGTTCTGGGCTGCAGGAGATAGTTCAACACAGAATCCAACAACCGAGGGGCTGCCGAATAACCCCTTATCCAAGCTTTCATTGAGTCAGAATTATTGCTTAGTGTTGCGCTAGATAGCGGTATTGGTTGGGACTGATTCGTCTTTCTGTCAGACATGACGTCTCTGAACTTGGTGTCCTACACACCGAAAAGTTGAGAATTAAGGAGCTTAGAATGGAAAAGTTAGAACAGCTGGATCAGGTCAGCGCATCCGTACTGCCTGCAAAAGTACTCGTGCTGCTCTCCAAATACGCACAGTCAATGCGTAAACACACTGGACTGGTTATTAAGATCAGCTCTATGAATGTGTTCAAACACGTGCACAATACACATAAACTTACCCAACACCCGGAAGTCATCAAACTCCATAAAGCGCTGTTGGCTGAGGTAAACAAACACATTGCTGCAGGTACCATGCACACTATTGGTGAGCGTGAAGCACGCGCTAATTTGGCGGCCAAACAAGGACATCCACCAGTCAGTCCGAATCTACATGTCAGCGGAGAAAACTCCATGACATTGCGGGTCGACAGATAGACCGAACTAGCTCGATTCTATTACCAGATAGTTGAAAAATCTGGCGCCGCAGGCGAACTCCAGCCCACAGCGCCAGAGGACCCCCTCAGATCACTAGGTTAGTCTGCTGGCTTTCGGCATATGCCGAAGTGCTAAAAGTTATGGCGTTAGAATTAGTTGGTTTGAGTCAGACCAACTATCTAATGGAAATGACCATTCGCAGGAATCAACTCAAGGAACTCCTCTTCCGACAATAGGAAGTCGTCGTTTTGAGCGTCAATCGACTGCGCATCAAACAAGGTCTTATTCGGTGCAACTGGTAGCTTGTCTAAATCGAGCCATGGGTCGCCCGCTTTGTGTAGGATCTCACGGATTATTTCACGTGCTGATTCAAGCTCCGTTTTACGAAACAGCTTGATTAAGTTGTTCCGCAAAGTGATACCGTCACCAATCAGGTAGCGTGAGTGTTCTCTGGACTCGAGCTCGCTGAGCTCGAACAGTAAGTTCGTGATCTGCTGTGTTAATTTCAATTGTTTCCCCTTGGAGTGAGAGTCTAGGAGTACTGTCGTTTGTCCCACCAAACTGTCCTAGACATCTTGTATGAGTTATTTATACGGCAATCGAATCTAAAAGCCGAGTCAAAAAAATACAGTCGCGGCAAAACATCAATGAATACGTA
>JAUHZM010000359.1 GCA_030426005.1 Gammaproteobacteria bacterium | reverse complement strand
ACTTCGTGGTTTTCAGGTTTGACTTCCCAAAGTTCTTTGAAGCCGATGCCGTAGTGTTGCGCGTCAGCGTCTGCATTCAAGTCAAACTTAGCCATCAGTTCACGGCCAAGTTGACCGCGTGAACCTTCCGCAAACACCGTGTACTTGGCATGTAGCTCCATGCCAGGCTCGAAACTTGGTTTATGTTTGCCTTCCGCATCGACCCCGTTATTAGGCGTTGCCACACCTTTGATGCTGCCGTCTTCGTGGTACAAAATCTCAGCCGCCGCAAACCCTGGGTAGATTTCGATGCCCAATGCTTCGGCTTGCTCGCCTAACCATTTGACCACGTTTGACAAGCTGACGATGTAGTTGCCTTTGTTGTGCATCGAAGGCGGAATCATGAAGCCTGGAAATTTTGTGGAGCCGGATTCGTTGAACATGTGCAACTCATCACGCTTAACTGGCGTGGAGAGCGGCGCGCCGAGTTCGGCCCAATTTGGAATCAACTCATTGAGTGCTCGTGGTTCAATGACCGCACCAGACAAAATGTGCGCGCCAACTTCGGCACTCTTCTCCAACAAGCAGATGGACAGTTCTTTGCCTTGCTCATCGGCGAGTTGCTTTAGTCGAATTGCGGTAGACATGCCGGCCGGGCCGCCGCCAACAATGACGACGTCGTATTCCATGCTTTCGCGTTGGATTTCTGGGGCTGTGTCACTCATGGTCGTTCTCCAAGATTTATTTGCGTGGTTAGTTCGTGGCAGTTAGGCTGCCGATGACGCGGACATTCGACGTTGAATGCGTTCACGTGCATGCACGATATGGCGTCGCATGGTGACCTCGGCAAGTTCGGGGTCACGTTGTTCAATCGCGTACACGATTTGTCGATGTTCAATCAACGAGTTGGTGGTGCTATTACGCGCAAACTCGTGTTGATAGCGGAACATCTTGATTAAGTTGTATAGCTCGCGCAAAAGCGCCTGCTCGATGACTTTATTCTTGCTGCCGCGAATAATGGTTTCATGAAACGCGTAATCACTTTCAGCCGGAATAAATGCGCCCGAGTTTTCGCGCATATGTTTACTTTGCGCATCGATCAGCCGGTGTAGTTGGTCGATCTCCTGCGAGGTCATATTGATCGCAGCCAACGCAACTGCCTTGCTTTCGAGCGCTTCACGCGTCTCGTACAGTTGCAATACAAGCTCCATACTCAGTGTCACTACCCGCGCACCTTGCTGCGGGATATGCTGAATCAGGTTCATACCCTCGAGGCGACGTATGGCTTCGCGTAGAGGTCCGCGACTCACGTCCAGCTCCTGAGACAGCTTGGTTTCACTTAATTTAGCACCCTGTGGTATCTCTCCGGTGATGATCGCATCACGCAGCGTGCTGGTTAGCTCGCCGCTTAGGGTATTAGAAAAGGGTGGTACGGTGCTCATGGGGTGGAAAATAGAGGTAAGATACAAAAATGTCAACATTTATGCCATTTATGTATATTTATGACGCTAATAAGTCTCATCAATTAGAAAAATGTTGACATTAATTGCAAACCCAAGGGCTTTCCCCTACACTGCATGCACACTCGGCGCTCGGCAACAGAAGTGCCAGACAAAATGATTCTTTAATTTGGAGTGATAGATGAAAGTTTTAGTCCCAGTTAAACGCGTAATCGATGCTTATGTCAGCATCCGCGTTAAAAGTGACGGTTCTGGTGTTGATACCGACAACGTCAAAATGTCATTGAACCCATTCTGTGAAATTGCCTTGGAAGAAGCAATTCGCTTGAAAGAGGCCGGTGTTGCCTCTGAAGTCGTTCTGGTTAGCGTTGGCAGTGCCGACATTGATACGGTTATCCGCTCAGGTCTTGCCATGGGCGCAGATCGTGCGATTCGTATCGATGCTGATAACGACGTTGAGCCGTTGGCAATCGCAAAAATTTTGAAGCACGTGGTTGAAAAAGAGGAAGCCGGGTTGGTCATCACTGGTAAGCAGTCTATTGACGGCGATAACAACCAGACTGGCCAAATGTTGTCTGCGCTATTGGGTTGGGCGCAGGCCACGTTTGCCTCTGAGGTGGTGATCGAAGGTGATCAGGCCAAGGTAACTCGTGAAATTGACGGTGGTTTGGAGACGCTGTCGATTCCATTGCCAGCCGTGGTTACTACGGACTTGCGTTTGAACGAGCCGCGTTATCCAACACTACCAAACATCATGAAAGCGAAGAAGAAGCCGCTGGACGTGATTGCATTGGCAGACACTGGTGTGGATGCAACTAAACGTCAAACGGTCTTGAATGTCAGCCCACCGGAAGAACGTTCTGCTGGTGTGATGGTCGGTTCGGTTGCCGAGCTGGTTGAGAAGCTGAAAAACGAAGCGAAAGTAATTTAATCGGGGAGAAATAGCATGACGATTTTAGTAATTGCACAACACGACAACGCGACTCTGCACGCGTCGACCCTGAATACGGTAACAGCCGCTTCACAGATTGGCGGTGATGTTCACTTGTTGGTTGCTGGCAGCGGTGCCGCCGATGTGGCAGCTGAAGCAGCCAAAGTTGCCGGTGTAAATAAAGTATTGCACGCGGA
Source organism: Gammaproteobacteria bacterium (assembly GCA_030426005.1). Classification (GTDB taxonomy): domain Bacteria; phylum Pseudomonadota; class Gammaproteobacteria; order Arenicellales; family Arenicellaceae; genus Arenicella. The sequence continues at coordinate 58 of JAUHZM010000359.1, read as the reverse complement.
TGCGGAGCAATATAAAGACGGTATCTCAGTTGAAGTGGCTAACTTGGTGGTCAGCCTA
>JAUHZM010000358.1 GCA_030426005.1 Gammaproteobacteria bacterium | reverse complement strand
CAAAAATCAGCATTTACCTAACTCGAAGTCCGAACTCAATGATTAAATCTATCACTACACTCGTGTACCGATGGCGGATCATCCTGCACGATATTGTGGTTATCCCGATTGCCTGGTTGGGCGCGTATTGGTTGCGCTATAACCTGGAAGAAATCCCGGACGAGTTTCTGCAAAGTGCGGTGTTTGCCTTGCCTGTGGTCGTTACGGTGCAAGCGATGACCAGTATTTTTGTCGGTGTGCATCGCGGTGAATGGCGCTTTGTTTCGCTGCCTGATCTATCGTTGATCTTTCGCTCAGTATTGGTTGGTACTACTGCCATTGCATTCACTTTGTTCATTGTAGCTGAGCGCTTGATGTACGTGCCGCGTTCGGTATTCATTCTGTATGCCCTGATCCTTTTGGCCTTAATGTGTGGCTCGCGATTGTTTTATCGATTGATCAAGGAACGCCATTTTTCCACCCGAAGCGGACGCAAAGTCGTGATTTTGGGCGCCGGTACCGCCGGTGAGCAATTATTGCGTGACCTGCGACGTAATCATCCTGATCGCTATAACATTGTTGCATTCCTGGATGACGACCCGAACAAGATAGGGCGGCAAATTCATCGGATTCCGATTGTGGCGTCCCCAGATGTTTTGCAGGACCTCATTCAGCGTTGGGACATCGACCTTGTGTTGATTGCCGTACCTTCGGCGAACGATGCGCAAATGCAGCGCTTAGTCGCCATTTGTGAACGCAGCGGGGTTGAGTTCAGAACGCTGCCTGGTGCGCATGAACTGGTCAGTGGCAGCGTTCAACTAGGCGACATGCGTGAGGTACGCATCGACGATTTGCTTGGGCGTGACCCAGTAAAGCTCGATTGGCAGCGCATTCGCCATAGTTTGTGCGACAAAACGGTATTGGTGACTGGCGCCGGCGGTTCGATTGGTTCTGAATTGTGTCGCCAGCTCGCATCGGTGTGCTCCATGCACCTTGTGATGTTTGATCAGAGTGAATACAACTTGTATCAAATTGAAGAAGAGATGCGCGAACGCTTTCCGAATACCAAAATCACGTCGGTGTTGGGCGATGTGTGTGATTTATCGGCCACACGCCATGTATTTGAGCAGTATAAACCAGCGGCAGTGTTTCACGCGGCGGCCTATAAGCACGTGCCTTTACTTGAAGGGCAGGTGCGTGAAGCGATCAAAAATAACGCCTTGGGAACGCGCATCATTGCGGACCTGGCGCATGAATTTGGCGTTGAAAAATTTGTCTTAATCTCAACCGATAAAGCGGTCAATCCGAGCAGCTTGATGGGCGCTTGTAAGCGCGTTGCGGAGATTTACTGTCAGCAACTGGCGACCACCAGCAAAACGAAGTTTATTACCGTACGCTTTGGGAATGTGCTGGGCTCAGCAGGCAGTGTGGTGCCTAAGTTTCAGAAGCAGATTAAAGCCGGCGGTCCGGTCACCGTGACGCATCCCGAGATGACGCGTTATTTTATGACAATCACCGAAGCCACGCAGTTGATCCTGGAAGCCAGTGCGGTTGGTGAAGATGGTTGTATTTATGTGCTCGATATGGGCCAACCCGTACTGATTTCGCAGTTGGCAGAGCAGTTGATTCGTCTGTCAGGTAAAGAGCCGGAAGTTGATATCAAGATCGTGTATACCGGATTGCGCCCAGGCGAGAAACTGCATGAAGAATTATTCCACGATGAGGAAAACCTGACGCACACCGAGTTTGAGAAAATTCATCTGGCGTCAACCCGTCAGGTAGACCGAGCGCTGGTGGACCGTGTTTTCACCCAGATAATCGAGAATATGGACCGTTTTGACGACAGTCTGTCAGCCTGTATTCAAACTCTGGTGCCGGAGTATCAGGGGTTTCAACCCGAGCCAACAGAAAACTAAACCGTGAACACCGGCTGATGTTGCTTATTCAATGGCATCGGGATCACGCGCCTCGAGCCGTGAAACCCGCAACAAGACGCCAAACTTTGGATGGTCGAAAAAGTGTTTCTCATTGAGTTTCAAACGGCGTTTTTCTTCCATTCGAAACCCTTTGTAGTCTAAATCCAGATTCACGAACAGCAAGTCGTCGGCATACACTTTGATATAGCCTTTCGTGTCGTTTTCGAGCACGGTGTAAGTCGCTGAACTACGATAGGGGCGCGCTTCCTGACCCCAAGCCAGGTGATGTTTTAAGGCATAATCTGATGACTTATCAATCGCTGCAGCATCGTTGACCAACATATCCGGTTCGATCTGCCAGGTGGCAGAATTGGAACGCATGGCTTTCGGGGCCACATAGTCATGTCGTTCGGTGGCGCTGGATGGATTATTGTTCTCGAAAATTAACACTTCGACCTTATAATTTTTGGACCAGGCCGTCAGCGGCATAAGTAACAACAAACCCATGATGGTTGCTGCGAGACGGGATTTTTGTGTATAAATGCGTTGAATGGCGTTCATCGAAACTTTGCTATTGTGCGCGTTGATCGCAGTCGGTAATTTAAACTTGCCTCTGTGGATCAAAGGCCGGAAGACTGATAATTGGAAAACCCTAGTGTAAACCGCATATGAGCGAAATCAACAGTACATTTCAGAAAAGCAAGCTAAGCCAGGAGTTTAAGCCCTCGTTTGGTTTACG
>JAUHZM010000357.1 GCA_030426005.1 Gammaproteobacteria bacterium | reverse complement strand
CCCGCGCTGTGGCGTAACCCGCGCCCGATCGTACGTCAGAATCAGGCTATCGTTGACTGGCTGCGCTGGCAGTATGAGCATGGCGCAATACTCAACGCGACCGGCACCGGTGTGTGTTTTATCGCCGAAACTGGCTTACTGAATGAGCGCCCTGCCACCACACATTGGCATCACTTAGAAAAATTCGCCAAAGACTATCCGTTAGTGGAGCTCAAACGCCAACACTTCATCACCTCTGCGGGGCGTATTTACTGCGCCGCCAGTATCAATGCGCAGACGGATTTGACGCTGCACCACGTACACCGGTTTTACAGCAAAGCAATTTCCGATCATTTGTCACAGCACTTTTCACATGAAGTGCGCCAACCATATGATCGACTGAGCTTTACGCACAAAGAGAATGCCAATCACCCGGACGAGGTCGTACTACAAGCACAATTGTGGATGCAAAATCATATAAACAAGGCGGCCATTTCAATGCGTCGTTTAGCCGAATTGTTTGGTATGAGTCAGCGCAATTTTACCCGCCGATTTCGCAGCGCCACGAATATGACGCCGCTACAATACCTACAACGTGAACGCTTCAATCAAGCGCGAGAACTGTTAAAAAGCAGTAACTTAAGTATCTCTGAAATCGCTTTTCGTGTTGGTTATCTGGACGTAAGCTACTTCACTAAGTTGTTTAAACAGTTTGCCTCTATCACACCGAAGGAATATCGAACCACCGTGCGTGCCAAACTGTTTAGCAGCACCGACCAACAACAAAATTAGTTATAATCCGCAAAGGAAACCACACCGCCCTGGAGAGAGCATGAACAAACCACTACCCGCCTGCCTGCTGGCAATCACCCTAAGCCTGTTAACCCTACCCGCCAACGCAGACCCAGAAAGCGAAGCCAAAGGCCTGGCCATCGCCAAAGAAATGAAGGCACGCGACCGCGGCTGGGGTAATTCACAAAGTGAAATGACCATGACCCTGCGCACCAAAGGCGGCGATGAAATCGTTCGCGAGATGCGCACCAAAGCCCTTGAAGTAACGGGCGACGGCGACAAAGCCTTGACCATTTTCGATACGCCACTGGATGTAAAAGGAACGACCTTCTTATCGTTCTCACACACTGAAGGCGATGACGATCAGTGGATTTATCTGCCCGCGGTCAAGCGCGTCAAGCGGATTGCTTCACGTAATAAGTCCGGCCCATTTCTCGGCAGTGAGTTCGCATTTGAGGATTTGTCATCCTTTGAGGTCGAGAAATACCAATTTGATTTTCAGCGTGAGGAAACCGTTAACGGCCTGCCTGGCGCGGTGATTATCATGGATCCAGTCGATAAATACTCAGGTTACACCAAGATCATTGCCTGGGTCGACACCGAGCATTACCGACCACACAAGCTGGAGTTTTATGATCGTCGTGACACCTTGTTAAAAACGCTGACGATTTCTGACTATAAACAGTACAAAGACCAATATTGGCGTGCGAGCACACAGGTCATGGTCAATCACAAGACTGGAAAAAGCACGGACATCCTACTCAAAAACATCCAATTCGATGTTGGTCTGAGTGACGCTGACTTCAACGAGAATCGCCTTAATCGTGCTCGATAAGCCCTATGACTAAATCACGTTGGGCGGCATTATTGGGTGCCGCGGCCTTGTCGTGTGCTGAATCGGTCTGGGCACAAAGCAATCAAAGCTTCGATGGCAGTCTAGAACTCGAGCAACGCGTATTTGTACAGCGTTTAGACCAGTCTGGTGACCCTAATCGCGGGCAAACATCAGCACGTCTTCTGATGGAGTACTTTCGGGACTGGAATAACGGCGCAGACCAAATCGTCATTGAACCGTTCGCCCGTGTCGACAGCGACGACGAAGCCCGCTCACACCTCGATCTGCGTCAGTTTTTGTATTCAAAAATTTACGATAACGCTGAGCTCTCAATCGGTCTAGGCCGCGTATTTTGGGGCGTGACCGAATCGCAACATTTGGTCGACATCATCAACCAGACTGACGGCGTAGAGAATATTGACGGCGAAGACAAACTTGGGCAACCGATGGTTCGATATACCTATTTTGCTGATTTCGGCACTCTGGAAGCCTTCGCTCTGCCCTATTTTCGCCCTCGAACTCTGGCTGGTGAGGATAGTCGACTGAATGGCGGCCTAATTGTGCGCGAAGACATCGAGCATTACGAGGCTGCCAGCGGTACGTCGCATTTTGACTATGCCTTACGCTATAAAAATACCTTCGGTGATTGGGACCTAGGTCTTTCGTGGTTTGATGGCACTTCGCGAAACCCGGATTTACTCCGTTTTGCAAACCCGTTCACCGGAATCACTGAAGCGTACTACGCACAAATCACCCAAGCCGGGCTCGACTTACAGCTAACCACAGGCGCTTGGTTGTACAAACTTGAGGCGATCCAGCGTGACTTCGATGACACGAACTACGAATCTTACAGCGCCGCAACGCTTGGCACGGAATACACCCTAGTCGGCATCTTTGAATCAGTGTATGACTTAGGCCTGCTGGCCGAATATTCCTGGGACGAACGCGATAATCCGCTGGACACAGTATTTCAAAATGATGTGTTTATCGGTGCGCGACTGGCCTTGAACGACATGGCCGACTCGCAGATTCTATTTGGACTC
>JAUHZM010000057.1 GCA_030426005.1 Gammaproteobacteria bacterium | reverse complement strand
GTCATATTGCCGCTGGCATCGGTGTTGCTGCTTACCGTGCCATCCTGGTTGTCGCCCGCTGCGCTGTCCGACTCGATCGGCTCGCCCAAAGAACTCAAAGTGAACGTGGCACTTTGATAGACGCCTGGCGACAGCTCTGTGGCAATATTGGAATCCAACTCATCGGCCGGTATGGTGTCGCTGTTCGCCGCAGTGTCCTGCACTGGGCTTGCCACGTAACCTGTTGGCGGTGTAACACGTACTTGATAGTCACCTGGCGGTAAGTTATCGAAATGGTAGAGGCCGTCGGCGAGCGTTATTGTCGCTGGAACAAGCACGTCATTGGTATCGCGCGCAGCTACGAAAGTTCCGCCATTATCAAAAAATAGCTGAACCGATGCGCCTGCGATAGGTGGTTCAATGAGGGCCGGCCCTTGCAGGCCATCCAAGTTTACGTCTTCCCAGACATAGCTACCGATACTTACCGGATGATAAAACCCAAAGTCGACGGTAAAGTTGGTGTTGTTGTCGTCTGATGTACTGCTTGCGGTTCCAGCATATCCTGCTTCACCCGTTGGCTCGTTATCGGCTGTCAGTACGTATAATAAACTACTGACACCGTCAGCTTCAGTATCGTCGCCGTCTTCGGCGACATTGTCATCATTGGTGTTGTCGGCAGCGCCCTGACCAAGACTCGATACAAGACCGAATAGCGGTTGCCCAACGGTAAACTCACTTGCGGGAATGTGAACAAAATAAGTATCGGCAGCAAGGCCGTTGAAAACATAGGAACCATCAGGCGCCGTGGTCGTGGTTTGAACTGGCGTGTCCACACCAGGCGTCTCGCCAGCGGTGTAAAGTGCCACTTCTACGCCACCAATGCCGGATTCGGATGCTTGCTTTATGCCGTCGTTCGCAATCCCGCCTACGCCAGTTCCGTCGTCCATCCAGACCAGATTACCGATGCTCAACAAGGATGAGAAATCAACGGCATGATCTTCTACTTCGCCGTTGCTAGCGTATCCTTCAAAATCGGTTGACGTTAAGACATCGGACGTCACTCGCAGCCGCAGAAATGTGGTCGTGTCGTCTAAAAATGACGCGGGTACTGCTGGAAAGTTAAGCACCACATTGGTTGGTGTAGCGGAAGCCACTATTGGGCTCGAGGCGACAAATTCACCCGGATCATTGAAGCTGCCATTACCATTAAGGTCGAGCCATGCGTACAAAGTTACATCCGGATTGCCTAAAGGGTTAGACACGGGCACGGTAAACGACGGAGTTTGCCCAACAGAGAAGGTTGGTGTGCCACTGATACCGTCCTCATCGTCGGGGGATTTACCTGAGTTGTCATCACCATCCGCATTCGCAGACGGGATGCCGGACGACTCGAAATCTACCAGAGCACCAATCGTTATATTTTGGTCAGTCAGAATATGTGCCGGACCCGCGATGTCGGTAATGTCAGCAGGGTTAGGCGGGATGTTATCGGTATTATAGGAGTCCGGTGCATCACCCCAGTCCAGGAACGCTCCGAGCACTTCGATATCACCAAAAACACCCTTGTAATCAGACACTGCATTCGGCGGATTCGTCGTTGGTAAACCGGGAATCGACGCCCCTTGGGCGATGAAGTATGTGGTTACGTTATCACCAACTGTATAGTCGTGCGGGAATACCAAGAACCCATGCGGACCTTCCTCGACCCCGATATCTGCGGAGGTTGCAAAATAATCGAAGGTACCATCGCCTTTGTCGTATACCGCAACGCCACCGTAGCCATCATCAGGCCCCAAAGGGTCGGCAATATAATGAATTGGAAAATTGCCATCCGGGCCAACGGTTCCCGGAGCTGGCGCATTGTACAACCCTGCGCCATCTTGGATCAGTTTGTAAAAAGTGCCCCCGTGGTTATGCGACGTTGCCAGATTAGGCGCCGCCGAGCCACAACCAGTTCGCACCCCGATCAACAGCTCACCTCGTGGTGTAAAACTCAGGTCAGAATAGGAGGTCCAGGGGTTCGTGGTAAAACCACCACCTACGTTCTGCGAGAAATTCAGATCATTTGTTAAATCCGCATTTTGATCCACCTCGGAACCAGAGAAGTCACCGCTAGCATCCAAATCAATCGCATACAATCCGGGGTTCAACGGGTTCGATAAATCCAGCGTACCAAAATAAAGCTTAGAACCATCGGCGTTAATTGCCATGCCATACGGCTTAGGATCGGGCGCCAAGCCGGGAGCGCCGTTGTCTGGTGCGAAAGGATCAAAAACACTAAGCGTCACGCCCGTCATGCTTAGCCGATAAATTCGTCCGTCCTCAAAGTTACTGACAAACAGTTGTTCATGTATCGGGTCATAAACGATATTTCCCAAAGCTGGACCAGTGTTACGTGCCAGCGTCTCGGCTGGATTTTCGCAATTCTCATGCGTAAACGGCGCGGCCAATTGAGGTAAATTCGCCAGGACACTGACATTACCCGTAACCGCATCCACTTTGTAGACAGCACCAGCTGCTGTCGTACTGTTGAGAACCTGAACGTTGTTATCCACAGCGGCAGTATCTGGTGTCTGACCATCACCAATAGCACCAAAACCGACGACGCCAGCGCCGGTAAAGTAACCGGCACCAAAGTTAGTTGAGGCGGTCACATAAAAATTTCGATCATTGTCGATCGCAATACCGTACACATTCCCCATCGACCCCATGTCCCAGTTATGGTGATGGTATTCATCGGGAGTAATAATCGGACGACCAGTCGCGGGCGGATTGGGATACGCCACGTTGCGAGTATCAAACAGTTTAATAACCTGATCTGTTTCGCCGGCGCCGAGGTATGGCGGCGTAGGAATAAAAGGGCTGGTTGGGCTAATGACACCCATAGTGCCAATGGCGATACCTGAATCCAGCAATGGCTCCGTTGCTGCCGCATTCCATGTTGGCGTTCCCGGCGAGGAGATCACAGTTTGCGCGTTGGCAGAAACTGTAAACTGAAAAAATAGAAAAGTGATCGTGATCAGCCGAAACACTGACCGCACATTCTGACTCTTGAGAAGAGCAACTACTGTTTTGAATAGAACCCCAAAAATCGCCCATTTAGAAAAAATGGCGACACTACACCCCTTGGATTTCAACATCCACCCCCACGATATATGTTTTTATATTTTTACCCCATATAAACTATCCTATAAAATTTAAAAGATTGCAATAGCATTACTTACAAGACTATTGTAAGAGTTGCAAAGTCCAGTAAATCTATTGGGGGCAGCAAACTGCTACTCAAATCCTATGTGCTGCCAGCGCTGATTGTCCTTATCTCGGATAAATTTGTAGTGACGATACGGCTTCACCCCTCTTGCGGTTAAGCGATATGCGAATTCGGTTTCACTCGCCACCATCACAAAACCGTGCTGCCGATCTTTACGAAAGCGAATTTTTCGAACCTGTGTCGAGTTTCCATTCTTTAGGCCAAGCAACGAAAACTCATGCACTGGCTCGATCGGTTGCTGGAAGTCGCCGCTCTGATTTAAAGCCACCGACCATACACTCGAAGAACGTGCATCACCGTAGTAAAGGCGCTTTCCATCACCATGGTCAAAGATGCCCAGCCCGATGGCATCGACGCCAGACCATTTTGAGAGCACTTCGCCATTTGACAACGCTACTCGGTAGATGACGCCGTTGATCTTACTGGGTGTTGAATCAGCAACCGTGCTAACAAATAGAACCTTAGTATCACAATCCAAGGTTAGACCCAGTGTGCCAAACGGGTTCGCTTGTGTGGATTCCTCGCGGACCGGAAGTGTACTAAAGACTTGCATTTGCCCGGAAGCACTGTCGACTTTGTAAACATAATTTCGGCGCTCCAAAGGATTCTTATCGAGGCCGATACTCGGCGTAGGCACAGCATAGATATTCCCCTCTGCGTCGCGAACTGTTGAAGCCAAATACCCAGTCTGATCCCAGCTTGGATGCCGAAACACGCGTTTCGGGGGTCGCAACTCCTTGACCACTAAGCCCGCAAACAATGACTGCTGAGTGTCTATCGCGACTGGCTGCTGCATACCCACTTTGGGTATAAACTTTGGTTGTTCAGCACACGTGTATGCTGCCCGCATTCCCTCAGTACTTGCAGCAGTAACCTGCAGTGGCGTGACGATGAAGGTCGTAGCCGCAAAAGTAATCAACAGCGTAAACTTTGACTTGATAAGAGGCATCACTCGCCTCCCGCTCGGCTCAGAGGAACAAACATTGGGCCGCCCGCACAAGGCCAGGTACGTGTTTTAATCACACCACTCACAACATCATTTTGAGCCCAGCAGTACTCGTCTCCGGGTGTATCGTCATTCTTCAGTTGTGGCACATACCATAGTACGATGGATTGCCCTTGTAGTGCTTCGACCGGTTTCATAAATAGCTCAGGACCCTGTTCGTGGCCGGTATTACAGCAGGTACCCAGCGTCACCAAATCGCGATCCCCTTCATCTTTATCCGGGTGGTTTACGGTTAGATAAATAAACGCATTATCTCCACGACCCCCGTCGTTAAACTGTCCGTGGCTGGGAGCCATCAAATAGCCCGCGCCGGATGCATCCGAAATACGGTGACTGAATTGTGAAGAAGCCAGCCGTGCCGGCTCTTTCTGACGCGACCAAGACTCCTGTTCAACCAGCTTCCACTCATCTGCCCAGCGTTCGACACCATAATTTAATTTGTCTGTGGAGCCTCCGAGATCAATGCGCAGGATAGGTCGATAGGTAGCGTAGTCCCCACATCCACGGCCATGATTGACCATTGCCACGCGGTACCGCCCATCATCATAAAACTCGTATCGCTCTTCATATCGATAATTGCAGGGCGCGGGCCAATTTTGTTGTCTAAAATCTTGTGAAATAGAAAATCCAACTTCGTTGCCCGCTTCCACAATAGGCGATATTTCTGGTCCTTTGAAAGCGACTACCACCGCTGAACTGAACATTGGGCAGCCGGTCGCATCGCTGTAACCAAATTTATCCTTACGCGAGTAGCTGACATGCCAATCCACGACCTTGGCCGAGCGAAAAACCGATTGTTTCTTGAATTTAGCGTTAGCGATTCGCAGCCCATCCGATGTTGTAATGTGGTAATCGAAGGACCAGCCACGCTGCTCTACGGAATTCACCTGCTCACAGAAATTTTTGAACACATACTCGTTCTCCAATTTCCGTTCTGTGATCACTGTTGGTGGCCCACTGTTACCCACATCCGTCCACCGCAGACCCACCACCTTCATATCGGTCAGATCAACAATCACCCACATAGCCTTGTTTCCCATCACATAGGTCGGCGCAACACACAGGTGCTTCGATCGCTCGCACAAGGTATCTTTCAAAGCAGATTTTGTGTCAATCATCACCGGCAACACGTCTTTGGTATTGTGCTCCTTACCCAAAAACTGCAAGTAACGGCTAACTTCGAGCCGCACCGCAGGTTCATGGCGGGCAATGGCGATTGACAACTGCTTTAATCGCTCACTCAATTCGGGCTGTGATTCCGGCAATGAGTTTATCGAAACCACTTGTTTCTTTGTTGTATCGACAAGCCCGGTAATCGTCACATTGTGGAAAAAATTATAAATCTCAACGCGATAACATCCGCCTTCCCAACAGGCTGTTTCTGCCCCAACTCGGTCTCCTGGCAATGCAGGTTTTACCGTCATGACTTCAGAACGGAGTGGCTTCTTGGTTTGCGGATCACGAGTAGCTGGCACCAATCGCGGATCAGCGAGCATAATCCGTTGTGCTTCGGCTTCCTTGCCTTGTAGATCTGGCAGCGCCAAAATTGGTAACTTGGATAATAAATTTGCGCTGATGGCGGCACTGTAAGCAACTTTCTCCGGCGCTTCACTGTCTGGAAAACTGGCTGCAATTAATGCCAACTTAGCTTCGTCGTATGGCTGCCGCGTATCGGTTGCGCCGGACACTCCTTCGTAAGCAAAAGCACATGGGGCGGTAATTAAAATTAGGCTACCAATGAACGCGCCCAAGCGTATCAGTACCCCCAAACCATTGAAAATTTTCACTCTATTCGTCGACTCACACACAAGCTAACAAGAGCTTTAGTTTCCCCCGTCTAGCGGTCGAATGCAAATCGTCGAGCCGCAAGCCTCAACTGCAAGCCTATTTTTCGAATATTAAATCCCATACGCCATGACCCAACCGAATACCGCGCTTCTCGTATTTTGTGTCAGGCCGATAATCTGGCTTTGGCGCGTAGCCAGATGGATCACTACTGGTGTTACGCAAATCCTCATTCTGACTCAACACTTCCAGAATATGCTCTGCATAGTTCTCCCAGTCGGTCGCCACGTGAACACGACTTCCTGGTGCCAATTTTCTGACCAGCATAGCCACAAAATCCGGCTGGATTAAACGCCGCTTATGGTGACGCTTTTTGTGCCAGGGATCCGGGAAGAAAATTTGCACTCGGTGGAGCGAAGCATCTGGAATCTGCTGTTCAAGTACCTGCACCGCGTCGTCCTGCGACGCACGAACATTCGACAGTTCACGTTGTTTGACTTGCACCAGCAAACTGCCCACACCTGGGCGATGTACTTCCACACCGAAAAAATTTAGCTCTGGGTACGCTTCAGCCATGTCCGCTAATGACAATCCATTACCAAATCCGATCTCAAGTACGACCGGTGCATCTCGACCAAACTCAGCCGCCAAATCAAGCGGCGCATCGGTTAGATCAATCCCGTGCGTCAGCCACAGTTGCTCAATGGCGTTTTTTTGACCCGTGGTTAATTTGCCTTCGCGTTTGACAAAACTGCGAATGGGTCGGTGGTGTTTGCTTGGTTCGTTCATGGTAAAAATTGGGCCTTTCAATCAGGTGTGGAGATTGCCACGTCGCTGCGCTCCTCGCAATGACGATCAGGGACAAAACGCATAACTTTTCTCGGCCACACATCGGTTTCGCCATTCAGAGCCGGTACATACTCAGTCACCGTTAACTGCAACAACCGCGGTCGGCTTAAGCTACCACGACCACCGTCATCCTGAGCTGCAATAACCACCGTCATCCTGAGTCGCAACGCGGCGAAGGATCTAAATCCGCCAGATTGCCACGTCGCTCCGCTCCTCGCAATGACGATAATTTGAGACAACCTGCGCAATTCCAATCCAAAACAATCTCCCTCATTCTGTCCTATCACTCCCCCCCCGTCATTCTGAGGAACGGAGCGACGAAGAATCCCAAAAACTAGCCCGACAACAAGCCCTTCAACCGCGCCCCGAACTCCTCGGGCAAGGTGTCAAACCCGCCGTAATTTAGGACATAACACGGGGTCTCGCGGATCAATTTCATCATTGCGCGAAACCCGTGCCCTTCCAAACTGCGAGCATTTACGTGGTTTGCCATTAAGCGCATCCCTGCATCGCCGCTCGACAAACATTCAAACTCGAAGTCCTGACCTTTTTGGAACTTGATAAACACGAACATCGAGACTGAAAGTTCACGCGATGTATCAAAACGTGCCCCGACGCTGGCAGGTGGCACCGCATTAGCAAATCGGCCTTGCTGAACTAATTCCGGTTCCACGACCAAGTGATTGATTGCCTCCAGTCCATGGGCTTTGATCTGTATTGGGCGCGCGATGCCCTGTAACTTCTGCTCGGCGTCGATCAGAATTAATTCATCAGTGACGTAATCAAAACCATTCGCCGCCAGCCAGGTGGTAAACGAACTCTTCCCAGCGCCACTGCTGGCTGGAACAATCAGTGCATGGCCGTTGTGTGCAACCGCTGCGGCGTGCAAACAGTGTACGTTCTCTGCTCGATCTGCAATATGAAATACAATTCGATCAGTTAAGTGATAAATCAAATCGCCGGAGGCTTTGATTTTGCGTTCGACGTGTGCGGTGTGATCTACAAGCGTCCAGTTCGATGATTCGGAATCAAACCCAACCACTATTTTTGTGCCATGTGTTCGTGCGACCGATTCACTGGGAATAGCGGCTAAAGCAAGCTCAACCAATTCTTCGGCTGCGTCACCCTTTGCACAAACCGTCAGCTCGACGCCGCCATATTCAATGAGCCATCGTCGCATAGTGGCTACCCGCTGGTCACGGCCTCGGGTGGTACGACTTCAATCACCGACTGCGCGACGAACTCACTCACAGCCTGCAACACATCGCCTTCTATTTGCGCCGCCTGGTCAGGATACGCCTCCTGCAGAGCCGCGATAATCTCGGCTACACTGTGTTGCTCATTAAGCAGCTGCCAGATAATCGCAGACGGCCCGTTTAATTGCAGCGTGGTCGCCGTTGTCGGATTGTAAAGTAGCAAGTCACCGTCCATGTCTTCCAACAGACAATCCGGCGCTTGTTGATATCGCTTACTTGTGTCCATAAAGCTATTGTACGCTAACCGCCGCGGATTGCGGACAAAACCCGTCTTGCTAGTGATTGTAGTACCGCTGCTGGATGCCTTAGCCATTTAACTGTCCACAAAGAGCGCGTTGGATCGACATGATAATGCAGGTGCAGCCACCAATCCGATGGACTAAACAAGGCACGTAATCTGGCTGTCCAAGCGTTTTGACTGCCAAAAATTTGCCCTAATGGTTGCATGATTACGCCCACATCCGCGGGTACTCGCGTTGGCATGGGCGCTAATACGGCTTGTAGTTCACTCGGTAGTGGCGTCCACAAATGCAAGCACCGCAACGCGTTAATCACGTGTGGATGCTGGCTCTTTAAGGCTTGCCACTGACCGGTTTCCAACACGTGCTGCGCCAGACCGACCACATCCATCACGTTGATCAACTTCAACGCCGAACCGGGATGCAGTCCTTCCAGATGCAAGGCCACCTGATGCAACATGGTAACGTCATCCAGTGCGTTTATGGACAGATCTTGCCAGTATATCGACTGAATTTGATCCGATGATTCGGGGTAATAACAATGCCCGGCGGTGTCGCGTGACACACCATCTAAATGCAGCTCAACACTGCAGACAAAGCCATCGATGGTTTTAGTCGCGTTTGGAAGTTGATGCACATCACGCATAAATTTGGATGGCTGCGCGTCAGGTAAATGAAAACCGATGGAACGCAAAGCGTCGGCGGCACGACTTAAATCTGTGCGACGCAACAATAGATCCATATCACGCATGGGCCGCAAATACGCCACTTTGTAGAGATGCGGCATTAAAGCAGCGCCTTTTAATGCGAGATAATCAATGCTCTGCTCTTTAAACACTGCATCAATCTGTTGTAATGCGTGATACCGCGCTTTTGCCGCACTGTGGTGACGCATTTTTAACGCTTTCAAGGGCGCATTAAGTTGTTCCGGCACCGGCAGCCCATATTCCAGAATATGCTTATTGGCGAAACCCGACAAACCATGTAATTCAATCTGATTTATCCAGGCCTGCCAGTCCGACACAGCCAGCAGACGCTCACGCGCAATGGCCTGCGCTTCACTATCCATCGTGAAGCGCGCTAAAACCGAAACTGAAGGGAGCGGCCTGTGCATAGTGCGAGTCTAAACCAGCGCGCACAAAGCACAAGCCCGCGCACTAGATTGGTAACAAAATTCCCAATCTATGAACTTAACTAATCCAGGTTGCAGGAAGTTGGTATCAAAATCCGTGAGGAACCCTCTACTAATTCAAATGTGTTGTTGGCGACTTCTGGTGCGGTTAATTCAATAGAAAAACCAGTGCTGGCATTGTACAGCAAGCGCCCTTCGAGAAAGCTGGAGCAGCCGGCGGTTACGTTTGTGATTGGCGTCGCACTCGGCGCGTTCACTTCCATCGTCGCCTGTAATACCGAAGCCGGCTCACTGCTTCCAGCACCGCCGGTAATGAACGCTTCACTCAATGCTATTTGCACCGTGTACGAGGTGCCGCCATTGCTGAAAACATTGATCACACTTTGGGTCACGAAAGCTGTGGCCCGATCAATGGTCGCATGTGCAGGTGGCACAGCGATATCCAACAAGGTTTTACCCAGACTCGAACGCTTAGCAAACCGTTTACCCGGCGCGCCATTGTAGGTGAAACTTCCTGAAGGGAAACAAGTCTCGGTCGTTAACATACCCTCGCCAACGGGCAGCGTAACCGGCACCATTGAACCACCAAGACGAACATTAACCACCATCGTCATGTCATCCACCGACACAATCGCAGCATCAATCGGTGACGATCCTTTGCCAGGCTCTGGGCAGGTAGAGCTGACGCGTACCAGGCTGCCAGTTGTACCATCTACCAACAAAGTGCCTTCTCTCAGAGTGGTGCGATCAATGCTTAACATGCCCACGCGGTATTGCTCTTCATTCATCTTAGTTGCCAACACCGCAATGGTGTCACCTGTCGAGGGCCCATCGGCCATCGCGGTTGGAATGATGGCATCCAACCAACTCGATTTGGTCACATCGCCAAACGCAGATGCGGCTGGATTATAAAAGCTGGCCGGCAATCCAGTATCCACACACATTGGCGATGGTACGGTGCCTTGTCCCGCCGGTACGATCAACTGTACCGAACGATTTGGTATGGAAAGTTCTGCTTCAGATTTTGAAATACGAACGATATTGATTTGCAAGGCACCCGGATTTAAGCCGCAGGGATCGTCCACCACGGATAGGTTACCACCTGCACTAGCGTTCACATTGCCACTGTATAAGACCTCACCTGCATTCGCCGAGTCTGCCAATGTGCGCTCAAAGAGCGTAATCGCATAGGTATCTGAATTCGGTGCCGACTGCTCAATACTCGCCGCGTACTCGTAGGTTGTCATCGCCACAGTGGCATGCGCCGCAGGAATCAGAAAATCTAAGGGAGAATCCAGTTTCGCTACCGGAACGACCGTTGCCGAAGCAGCGAAAAATACTGAGACTACTGGATCGGACGTTTGCGCATGAGCGGGTAATAATACGGCTTCAACGAGTGGTTTATGCCAGATCGCAGCGGCGGTGCCAGCGGCGGCCCCCAACACGATTTTACGTTTGCTGTTGTCCAGGGTGATGTGCGACTGGGCTCGTTTTGTTTTATTATTCTTAGGCATCTTGTGTTTCCTATGTGTGCAGTTGTACGTAGACGGATTTCTCACAATGCAGTCCCTGTCCATGCTAGCGGACAATCTAGCAAGCGACCATATGGACTAAGGTCTCAAAATGCAGCATTCACGCGCCGTTTCTGGCGCTTCGTCCAGTAACACGAGGCTCAACTGACCCTTTACACTGCTTGCGTCATAATCACGCGCACGCTAGTGCAACCTAACCATCCATGCAGACCATCACCAATACCTTGCTCAACTGGCACCGCGATCACGGTCGTCACCATCTACCCTGGCAGAACACCCGTGATGCGTATCGAATTTGGTTGTCTGAGATCATGTTACAACAAACCCAGGTCAGCACCGTAATTCCCTACTTCGAACGCTTTGTGACGCGCTTCCCCACCGTGACGGATCTGGCTCAGGCCGAGCAAGATGAAGTCCTACATTTATGGACCGGCCTTGGCTATTACGCCCGCGCTCGCAATCTGCACGCGGCCGCTAAGATTGTTGCTGAAGAACACAAGGGGCAATTCCCCACCACCTTTGATGAGATGGTCGCGCTACCCGGCATTGGCCGCTCCACCGCTGGTGCTATTCTGGCTTTTTCAACCCATCAGCGCTTTGCCATTCTAGACGGCAATGTCAAACGCGTCCTCGCGCGGTTTTATGAAGTCGAAGGCTGGTACGGCGTTAAAGCCGTGGAGAATAAACTCTGGGAGCTGGCTGAACTCAACACACCGCAAGACGACGTGCATATTTACACCCAAGCCATTATGGATTTTGGTGCCACGCTTTGCACTCGCAGCAAGCCAAACTGCACTATATGTCCTCTAAGTTCAGACTGTATGGCCTTGCAAACTGATCGCGTTAACGAACTACCTCACGGTAAACCAAAGCAAAGCAAGCCCACAAGACAAACCGTGATGCTGTTGATTAAGAATGCCGACGATGCATTTTTGTTGTCACAGAACCCGCCGAGCGGCATTTGGGGCGGACTCTGGTGTCCACCACAGGTTGAGTCAGTGCAAGACGACTACCAAATCGATGGCATTTCAGTCACCGCACTGCAAACGCTGCCTGAACTAAAGCATGTGTTCAGCCACTTTACCTTGCACATTACACCTGTGCTGTGTCGACCCGACCAAACGGTAATCAACGTCGCCGACTCCGGCGCGGTATGGTATAAACCCCATTCAGACCAAACGCTCGGCCTCGCCGCGCCGGTCAAGAAATTATTAGAAACGTATTAGCGCGCCAATCACGCGCACAGCAACAGGAGCCCAACGTGTCACGCACCGTGTTCTGCCAAAAACTGCAACAAGAAGCCCCCGGCCTCGCCTTTCAAACCTGGCCTGGCGAATTGGGTAAACGCATTTTCGACAACATCTCGCAAGCTGCTTGGGACCAATGGGTCAACCACCAGACTATGCTGATCAACGAATACCGTCTGAACCCCATGGACCCAAAAGCCAAAGAACTAATCGTTGGCGAGATGGAAAAATTCTTGTTCGGCGAAGGCGCAGAAAAGCCCGCCGACTACGTGCCGCCGCAAAACCCGAACGATCCCATCGTAGACGAGTTTTAAACCGCATAAAATCGCAAAAAGTACTTGACTCAAAAGGCGCATTCCTTTGTAATGCGCTGCTCCGAAAGGAACCCCGCCCAGTCTGACTAAACAAGCTCAGACGCACAAATGGCCAGGTAGCTCAGTCGGTAGAGCAGGGGACTGAAAATCCCCGTGTCGGCAGTTCGATTCTGTCCCTGGCCACCACTTTCCATATATTTATCAACAACTTAATGAAACGCCATTTCGTTGATTTCCCTTGTCTTTCGCCAAAGGGTACAATTTGGGTACACTGCTCAGATTCGGTACTTGTATATGGCCACAATAACCAAGACAGACTCAGGAAAATGGAAGGCAATTATCCGTCGCTCTGGCTGGCCAAAAGTATCTAAAACATTCCGTATAAAACGCGACGCAGAAGACTGGGCACGCACTACCGAAGACGAAATCATTCGCGGTATCTACATACCAAGAAATCACTCTGAAAAGCTCACCATCGCCCAGGCATTACTTAGGTATACAAAAGAAGTTACGCCAACGAAAAAGCCGACCACTCAAA
>JAUHZM010000056.1 GCA_030426005.1 Gammaproteobacteria bacterium | reverse complement strand
AAGCTCGACGATATTCCTGACGTTTTTGGTGGTAATCGCCACGCGCAAGCCTATTTTGGTGTATTCAAAAAATGTCTACCTGAAGCCTTCAGGATTCTCAACGAACAGACACAGGAAAAGTGGGTCAAGCTTGCGTTTACTGTAGATGAGAGTGTTACTGTATCCGTAAATGAAAACTCCATTAACCCTCAAAACATCGAATCCGATATTCGTAAAACACTCTTACCTATGATATTTGGTGAATGTAAATCGATTGGTGGTGGCATGGATCAAGCCAAGAAAATCGTTGAAATGATAGTGCAAATTGTGCGTGTAGGATTGAGTGATCTATGAGTTCTAATGCTGCTAGTCAGAACTCGTTGCCTCGTGCAAACTTCGTCACATACGGTGATGAAAAAATTTACTATCAGCGACTGCCTCGTGCTGAATCAATTAGAAGGCTGAAGATCAAAGTACACCCAGATTGTCGAATAGAGGTCTCAGCACCGCCGAGCGCGAGTGATCAAGAAGTAAAGCGAGGAGTTGAGAAAAAGGCGCGCTGGATAGTCAAACGATTGGAAGTTTTTCGAGAACAACTTGCGGGTCGAGCTCCAAGAAAATATGTAAGTGGTGAAAGTCATTATTACTTGGGCAGACAGCACTTGCTTAAAGTTGATGTATCAGCAACCGAAGTCGCTAGCGTCAAGCTGTTAAGAGGAGTTTTACGCGTATCGGTTCGAACAAAGAATGCCGATATCGTGAAAAAACAGTTGAATGATTGGTATCGCATCCGGGCACGAGAAGTATTTAATAATCGATTGGATACTCTCCTAGAAAAGGCGTTGTGGGTCTCTGAAAAGCCCCCAATGCGAATCTTAGAAATGAAGTCTCAATGGGGAAGCTGTTCTCCAAATGGGTTGATTACACTAAACCCGATGTTGGTGAAAGCTCCAAAAGAGTGCATAGATTACGTTATTCTCCACGAGCTATCCCACCTCGCTGAACACAATCATAGCGAAAAATTTTATCGGCTAATGCGTCAAGTTATGCCGAATTGGGAGACTGTCAAGACCAGGTTAGACGCAAATGCGAGTCACTATTTGAGTTAAAACGCACTAGCCGAGGGTTTTAGTTAAGCGGGGTCTGATAAAAATAAAGGCTATCAGGCTCAGATAAAAAGTATTCTGCATCTTCCCCTGATTATTTTCGCCTCTCGTATCTCGGCGAGTGATACCGCTAAGAATCCGACCGAGGTCTAGTTAACTAATCGCCATTAGCTGCTAGAGTTCGGGCTCATAATCAAAGTATCGTCTAACAAAATATTTTAATAATGATTAAGCTAATTTCAGTGGTCACTCTCACTTTTCTTCTAACCAGTTGCGCGAGCATTGCGAGTAAATCTACCTACGACGTGATGATTCAAAGCGCGCCCAGTGATGCGCAATTTACCGTGACTAATCGGGCAGGAGATCAATTATTTACTGGCAGTACGCCCGCGACGGTTAATCTGAAAGCATCCTCCGGATACTTTAAAAATGAATCGTATGTTATTTCGATTGAAAAGGAAGGTCTCGCGCCTAAAACATATACGTTAACAAGCACCGTGGACGGCTGGTATTGGGGCAATCTTCTTCTTGGCGGGTTAATTGGTATGGTGGTTGTCGACCCCGCGACCGGCGCAATGTACAAGCTACCACCGACTGTGGACATTGATCTTGAACCTGTTAACTCAGATACTGCGCCCGGAGATTTGAGCGTGACATCGATAGACAATATCAGTAGTGAGCAGCGTATTCACTTAGAGCGGCTGTGATAAGCGAGGAAACTGGTTATCAGGCTCGGGCAGATCTAACCAGTCAATCTCACTAGGACATACTAAAACGTAATAGGTTTAGTTTGGGGTTATCAGGGTCAGATTGGAGTATTCTTCATTCTGACCATATTTTTACTAGTCTCGTAATGGCAATTTCAAAATTCCTATCCACGCTGTTTACACCAAAGAAAACGGACTACAACCGCCAAGTCTTGGAGTGGGTAGCCGATGAATCCGAGAAAGTTCATGGTCTTCACAGAATGAACTGGGAGGCTATTTACTCAAAGGCGGATCGTGATTTTTCAGATGTGGATCAGGATGAACTTTGGAGCAATATTGCGTATAGCTGGCTGAGGTCGTTGCAGTCTGGCCTGGGCGAAGACTATGCGATTTCTGAGTCGGCTAATTTTATATTGTTGTCTTGTCAGAGTGTGCCGTTCAATAAAGCTTTGTTAAGTTCGCTTGAAATGAGCCGACGGCGTTTACTCCGGTTTTTGGAGGGTGTCGCACTCGATGATGGCGTCGGAAAGTTTGCTGTGATGGTGTTCGAAGACGCTGACCGTTATTACGACTATGTCAGTTACTTCGGTAAACAAGAAGGCACCTTTGGACTAAGCGGTGGTATGTTTGTTGATCACGGGTACGGTCATCTGATCTTTCCGCATGGCGAAATAGAGAACACTGAGGTGGTGGCTGCGCATGAAATGTCACACGCACTCGTGCGACACTTGAATTTGCCGCTGTGGCTGGACGAAGGCATCGCGGTCAACATGGAAGCGGTGCTAAAAGGTTACAACAGTTCACCGATTTCGCACGAGATGTTTGATCAACACCAGAACTTCTGGAACGAAGAAACCATAAAAGAATTTTGGTCGGGTGAGTCTTTCATTCGCCCTGATGAAGGACAGAGCCTGAGCTACCAGTTGGCGCGTATCTTGGTGTTCAATTTAGTCCAAGACTTTGCGGCATTTGTGGCTTTCTGCAATCAAGCTGATTGGAAAGACGCCGGAAATAAAGCCATGTTGGAGAATTACGGTCTCTCGTTGCAGGATTTGCTGTTTAATTTTTTGGGTGAGAGTCACTAGCGTAATCAACTTCAATGAGTCTGTCTAAGCGCACCGCTCGACAAGCCTAGCTGAAGAATTTGCGTGAGTACGTGCTCCGATGACTGACAGACCCGCATTAGGCTCAACCATGTTGTTTCAGTGTGGCGGTTTAAGGCGTCTAGCAGGGGGGCAATAGCGGCATCATTGGGCATCACCAATGAGTAACCTGCAACGGCAACGCATACACGCCCGTTAGTTAACTCGGCTAAGAAAAATGTGAACGGTGCCTTGCGATAGATGGTGCTGCCAATTCTTAACGGTTGAGCCACTGGCTCTGGCAGGCGCAAGAATCCAAACGCGCTAATCTGCTCGGCCATCGCACGCACAAGTCCATCACGGTATGAGGCACGATCGGGCAGAGTGGCTAGGTCGTTGATGATTGTGTCCACTAATGACGTATCAACATGCCCCCCGTGCGAGCCGGTTGAGAAACGAGTGGTGCGTTCGCCCATTTCTTGCAACAGTTGCGCAGCGGCATTACTCGCGTATTGACGAAACCCGTCGGCAAGCCAATAGGCGAATCGCCACGTGACCGATAACTCGCCGTTGCCTTCGCCAACATGCCAGTAGTCCGAAGGCCAGTAGATGACATCACCGGGTTCGGCGTTAACCTGGATCGAGTCGGCAATATGTTCATCGTAATTGCAGGCGTGTTTTATTGCGGGGTGATGACGCACATAGTCATCAGACCAAAAGCGCATTTGCTTGGTGCCAATCACCGGAAAGTGAAACGCACTGGTTGCATCAACGTGCACGCCGAACGGCGTTCTGCGATAAGTACCCAGAAACAACTGGGTGTCGATTCTCGAGGCGGAAATCCCCACATGTTGTGAGACATCCGCAACGCTTGTAAGAATCTGCTCCCAAATATCACGATCAAATTGGTGCCAGTCAGTCACGAGTAGGGAGTAATCGGTCGTGCCGGTAACTTCCACAATCCGATCATGATACCCCTCAAATGAGCGATCCGCTTTGCAAGGCAAGAGGGCTTGTTGTTTATCACGTAGCACATTGATCTCAATATTATCTATGTACAGGCGCACAATCTGATCGCGCCCTCGGCCGTACTCGTTAGTGCATCTTACAACTGCGTCAAACAGTGCTCGCTGATCAATCTCCGGCAGGGATAATTGCTGAGAAGCATTCGGAATAAACGCATGAGATTTCTCCCAATGCCGATTTAGAAACGCCTCGAGCGCGGTCATTTTCGGCTGTTTATTCGGCGACTCGTTAACCACATAATTATTGCGTGACATGGCGGTTCTCCTAAGGTTTTAAGGCGCCACCCTGAGCGCTTTCGATTCAACCAATATTCCTACCAGGCCGGCTTTCTCGTCGTCCTCGAGGCCGCCGGGTAGTTCCCGAACATAAAAGGCACCGGTTTGTGCGATGAACGTTAATGCGTCGCGTGCAAGATCGCTTACCGAAATTAATACCGCTCCGCCGGTCGTCAGCACCAGATCAATCATCCCTTGCTCGGCATCACGCACCTGCAAATCGCCAGCATGATAATTAACTACTCTGCGATTCAGGTTGACGCTTGTGTCGTCCAACCAGAGGTCAGGTAAGTCTTCGCCAAAGAACTCTTTGTAACGCGTTGCAAATTCGTCAAGTGTTGGGACGTGGGTCGCTGTGCTTTCGAGTGTCTCACCGGCTGCTTCATCGGGTTGGTCAATTTCGTCCGATTCGTAAGTCGGGGCGTTGCTGGGTACGTGATGTACGTACACGTCAAAGTAAGTACTGCAAAAATCCACATACTCGCGCGTAAACAGTACAAACTGGTGCCATACCTCATCGATTCGCAAGGAGTACATCTGCCAGGATTTTTGCGGATCCACCTGTACCAGTACAAGGTATTTCTTTACCTCCATGAACAAAGCCTGGGCCTCTTCCTCGGTCTCGACGATATGCTCCTTAAGTAGCTTTTCGATTAAAAATGGGCACTCATGGTGTAGTGCTTTCATCTTCTGTTTTGTTGAAATCTTTTTCACGTGTAGCTCCTGTAAATTCCTAGGTTCTCGAGTGTCTCGCTGATTTGGTACTGCTCCAGCTGCGAAAGCTCGCCGGGTAAACTGTCGGCGCTAAAGCTCAAATTTTGCGACACAAACTGAAGCGCTGGTTCTGCGATCGGGTCCATTTCGACCAACTCTTCGGGTCCGTTGGGCGTATCAACCAGTAGCGTCGCGGCTGTGTCTGTTCGCTTGCATTTAAGAATCAAGTCAGCGTGGGTTCTTTGTAATTTATAGGTTCGATTTTGCGCATTGCTGTAAGGCTGGGCTTTGATCGGTGATTCAGTGATAAGCAAATTGTGATTCTGTGATTTAACACCTAAGCGATCACAGGTTGCCAAACACGCTGCAGAGCGCTCGCAGGACATGGTCATCAGAATTGAACGCAAGTAACGCAAGCGCACCCGGCGCTGGCGGCTCCGAACGACTTCTGAGAACGGGTGATCTGATATGACAGGTTGTTCCTGCTCAAACTGGAAGCGATCGCTCGGAAATTCGTCGCTCGGTTGACCATCCAAGGGACTGGTTACGTGCATGGTCCACGTCCAGCGGTCACTAGTATTGATCGGCTCGTGCACGCATACGCGATGGATAAACCCAACCTGCCCTTGTGTCGCATCAATATTCTTTTTGATCACGAGGTCGCCGGACTCAATTGCCGTCTGTGTATCGTAGGTGAGAACATTCAGCGTATTGCGGCACACCGCGGTAAGCGTCCATGCCGTGTGGACGTGCGGACCGGGCGATGCACCCGGGGACCAATAACCGAAGGAAAACTGCACTCCCGTAGTCGGCTGAACAAAGAATGGTATTAAGCCTGAACCAAGTTTAGATGTTTCGATAAGTGCTAGTTCGTGCTCAATGCAATCCAGTATGAAAGCGTCTGAAGCGATTGCCGTTTCGAGCAAACTTCTCGCGCTTTTCACCGCCTCCAAGCTCGGATGCGTGTGCACGTCGATTTGCGGGAATAAGCGGTCAAATTGATCGCAGATGTCAGTGAGTTTTAGCGACGTTGTCATGCCGTCCTCCGGTTAATGGTAAGTTATTGTTCGTTTAGCGCCAGAAGCGACCGCGTGGAACACGGTTTCTGATACTTGCCGAACATACGGATTGGCAAACACCGCATACGGATTGACATACTCCGCAGACGGATTGACAGGCAGCCACCTTGCATACCGATTGGCAAACGCCGCAAACAGACTGGCAGACCTGGCCGTCAATCGAGCCGGGCACACGGATACGCAGGCGACCTCGTTTAAGATCAACTTTACTCACGGCTGCAACACGATCGAGCTTAACAGCCACTTCTGCTCCGCCTTTTACCCATACGGTCATAGCGCCGTGTGGCAAAACGTTTTCCGGCGTGTTCTCGTGGTGGATAACATCCTCGCGTCGCACTTCAATGCTCTCTTCGAGATTGTCGAGTGTTGAATAAACACGTATGCACTCATCGTTGTCAGATGGGCCAACGTAACCTTGTATTGCCTTAACATCTATCGTCTGTTCAGAAACAAGACGTTTCAGTAGTGGATGCTCCGGCGGAGACTCACTTTTCTTCGACATAATTTAATCCTCTTAATTGTCGTTGTCCTTATTCAGCACCATTTGGGAATAGGGCTGACTCCATTTTACTGATAGCAGCACCAAGAAGATTGGCGTTAAACGAGTCAACGACAGACTTCGTATTGGTTTATATCAGTGAGGCGATAGTGCACATTTGTAAGATAATCTCTCACTCCCTTGAGAAATTGGTTTTCGAAAAAGGCTATGTTACTCCGCTTTTGCTGTGGGAAAGTAGGGGCAACTGAACTAAGGAAAACGGGCCAAACCGCGTGCTTCAAAAGAGGGTGGTGAGCGACGCAACCTCTCTGCATCTGTAATTAAATGGGGCCAGATACAACCTTGACCTGCTTCAAATAGATTATGGAGTCTGAGTAAATTTAGCCCTCACTAATTCCCTTGATATAATCGGTTTAACGCGGGCATCATTTTGACTAGTCATGAATTTAATAGATGACTTTGTTTTGCAATTGAGTAAAAAGAGAAATACGTCGGTCATTAAAAACCCGTATTTAGATCCGGCGCTTGCGAATAATTTGAGGGCCTATTTACGAGCGATTGATCAATTGCGTTACAAGCCAATATTGCTGGTTGGCGAAGCGCTTGGTTTTAAGGGGGGGAAATTAACCGGTATTCCATTTAGTAGCGGGCAGATTTTTCAGCGGTTCGATCACCCGTTTCTTCAGTCACTCCGTTCGCAGATTACTCTGGACGTAATCGAGTCTGAAAACACGGCGACGATCATGTGGGATTATTTAACGGCAAAACAAGTTACCCCATTGTGCTGGAACGCGTATCCGTTTCATCCGCACCCGAAAGGCAATAAACATAAAAACCGCGCACCGACGACAAAAGAACTGGCTTCTGGGGCACGGTTCCTAAAGAAATTGGAGGGTATTTTTCAACCCGAGGTGATCGTTGGCGTGGGCAATAAGGGCACTGCGTGCGCCCAACGAGCATTTCCAAACCATCGGATACACGCTATTCGCCACCCGTCTTACGGTGGTAAAGCGGAGTTTATTGCTGGCTTAAATCAGATTCTTGATTGATAGAAAAGCAGGGCATTTAGTAGCCTCAATGATTAGTGCGCAACGATAAAATCTATAAGAGTTGTTCTATACTCTGGTGCGCTCGATAGATTGTTGTGATCTGCCCCTTCGATGACCGTTCGTTGCGCTTGTTGATTAGTGAATGCTTTGAACAACGCGTCGGAGTGTTTTGCTGGAATAACCCGGTCATTTTCCGCCGTGATAATTAACACGGGTGCGTTTATCTGACTGGTGCGGCTCAATGAATCGTATTGGTCTTTTAGTAACAGAGACATGGGGTAGATCGGTAAAAGGTCTTGAGCAACCTGGCGGATACTGTCGTAGGGTGTGATCAATACCACAGATGTTAGCGGCCTTTGGGTGGCTAACAAGGTGGCTACGCCGCTACCCAAACTGCGGCCAATCACCGACACCGAGTCATGTGACTGATGAACCTTATCGTAGAGCGCGAGTGCGTCGGCGTACAAGCCTTGCTCGGTCGGTGACCCGGTGCTGCCTCCGTAGCCTCGGTAATTAAGCAGATAAATTGTGTGATCGGGTAGCCAGTCCGCAAAGCCTTGCGCGTTGTATAGAACCGTTTCTGCGTTGCCACCAAAATAAAGGATCGCCTTAGCTTTATGGGGATTGAGTGTGATGACATTGATTGTTTCATCGCCACTTTCCAAACTCATGACCGGAAAATTATGCGAGACATCCGGCGTTGGAAAATACAAAAACTGCCTTTGGAAAATGACGAGCAGCATGGCGACAACCAGATAAATCAGGATTAGCCCAAATGCGATTGTTCTAAGCGTCGTCATTTAATTACCTCAAGTCTAAGAGCCAGCGTCAACTGTGTCGTTATTTTTACTAAGGTGATCGGGGTCAAGTTAAGCGCGTGGAAATAGTAATTCATCACCTGACGTATTGGACTATCATAGTGGTTGCCAAGGCTTGATAAGAGGGTCTGGTGTAATACAAATTTCTAATGTTAAGGAGAATGCGTCTTGGGACAATTAATAAAAGGGTTGGTGGTTATCGGTGTAGTTTGGTATGCGGTGCACTACTTTTATTTTCGCGAGAGAAGCGACCGTGAAATCGCTTTAGACACGGCGATCCGAATGATCAACGAACAGAAAGGTAAAATGATTGATTCGGTGACGATGCTAAAGGGGGCTTATTCGAGTAGCGGCGGTATGGTGATCACCTATCAGATAACGGAATACAACGCGTTTTCACAAAGACAAAACTATCAACAGTATATTGAGCAAGTAATCGGGCCAAGACTGTGTAGAGACAGAGACGTCAAGGAGATGCTGGCGCTCGACATGGTGGTTTCCTTGCACTATTTGGATCCGCTCAACAAAAAATTAGCTCAGGTGTCGTTGAATAAGGATCGTTGTCATTAATGGTGTGGGGAGAGTAAGTGTTGGTTATTAGATTCTTCGCTGCGCTCAGAATGACGGTGTGATGGGAAGGGTGAGTCTGTGTTCTACTCAGAAGCGCGGCGACTGCCCTTAGGGTATGACGGATGTGATTGATTGTTAGGTACTCTTCGTTGCTGTTGGGATTCGGCTTTTTGGGTTGAGAGATTCTTCGCTGCGTTCAGAATGACGGTGTGGGGAGGGGCCGGCAATCTTATCCGCAAATCACTCTCCTCACTACGCGTTTAATTTGTAGTTTGCCCTGGATGCAGGTATTAATACCTCTCCACAAAATAATTCAGGGCTTTCTCATGCGTAAACGTTTTTCTTCTTTCCCTTTTTCTGTGCGACGAGGCGTGTTGAAAACTGTCTTGTTGACCGGTTTGTTTGCAGTGACTGGGAGTGCGTCACAGGCATTTGCGTCCGAATCTGATGAGTATGCGGCGATTCGTGCGGCGGCTGAGAAAGGCAAGGCGGCGTCGATTGCGCGTTTGAAGGAGTGGATTGCGTTGCCGTCGATTGCGGCGGAGGATTTGAACATGCCGGAGGGCGCGGAGTATATGCGCAAGCTGGCGTTGGATGCGGGGTTTGAGACCGCGGAGAACGCTGGCGATCTACTTTATGTATGACGTGAAGCAGTATGATCCGGCGGAGTGGTCATCGCCGCCACTGGAAGGCAAGATTATTGATAAGCCGGGCTTTGGTAAGGCGATGGTTGGTCGTGGCGCGGTAAATCAGAAAGGTCCGCAGGCGATGTTATTGGCGGGTTTGCATGCCATGAAAGAAGCCGGTGTAAAGCCGCCGGTGAATCTGGTATTGGTGGCAGAAGGTGAAGAGGAGATCGGCTCGCCGCATTTTAAGCAGATTGTGAGTCGCCCGGACATCATGGCGAAGCTGAAAGAGTCGGAAGGTATTTTTATTCCGATCGGCTGGCAAGACGACAAGGGTAATGTCGGCGTTAATCTGGGCGCCAAGGGTATTGTGGAGTTGGAACTGGTTGCCAGTGGTGAGAACTGGGGGCGTGGTCCTGAGAAAGACATTCATTCGAGCCTGAAAGCCATGGTCGATTCACCGGCTTGGCGCTTGGTGCAGGCCTTGCAAACCTTGGTTACACCGGATGGCAATACCCCAGCGATTGATGGCTGGTTTGAGAATGTACGTCCGTTGACCGAACGTGAAAAAGAATTGATCGGCCAAGCCGCCGCCAGCAGCGATGAAGCCACGCGCAAGAAACTGTTAGGCGTACAACATTGGATTGATGATCTGCCGTACCAACAGGCGCTGGAGCGTTTGGCATCACAACCCACTGTGAATATCGAAGGCCTTGTGGCGGGCTACACTGGCCCCGGTGGCAAGACGATGCTGCCCGGCCGAGCAGTGGCGAAATTGGATTTGCGCTTAGTGCCAAACCAAACACGTGCCGAAGCGGAAGCCAAACTCCGAGCGCATTTGGACGAGCGGGGGTTTAAAGACGTTGAAATGAAAATCGGTGGCGGTTACGACCCAACGGAAACCGCCGAAGACAGCCGCATTATTCAAGCTGAGCTAGCCACGTATCGTCGTGCTGGCGTGAATGCCACGCTTAATCCAAGACTCGCTGGCTCATGGCCGGGTGCCATGTTTACTGCTCCACCTCTGTCGTTACCGGCTGGTCAGTTTGGTTTAGGCCACGGTTCTGGCGCACATGCTCCAGACGAGTACTTCGTGGTGGAGTCAACTAACCCGAAAGTCGCTGGCGCAGTAGAAGCCGCTATGGCGTTTGTGGATTTTTTCTATCAGGTAGCAGAGATCGAGTAATGTCTTGACAAGAAATCGAAGTCAGATTTGCTAACGTCTTCCTCCATGAAGACATTATTAAGAGCATTTCTGGTTTCGATTTTGACCTTACTTGCAGCCGCCTGCGCGACTCGCGCACCGATGCCGACCGTGCCTTCGGTAGATTTAAACCGATTTATGGGCGATTGGTATGTGATTGCCAACATTCCAACCTTCCTGGAACGTGACGCGTATAACGCGGTTGAGAGCTATGTGCTGGATGACGATGGGAATATTCCAACCACATTCACGTTTAATAAAGGCGCGTATGACGGCCCAAAGAAAACCTACACACCCAAGGGCTTCGTGCGCGATCAGCAGAGCAAGGCCGAGTGGGGAATGCAGTTTATTTGGCCGATCAAAGCGGATTATCGAATTGTTTACCTGAACGAGGATTACAGCCAAGTGATCATCGGTCGCGAAGCACGCGATTACGTCTGGCTGATGGCGAGAACGCCGACGATAGACGATGCAGACTACGAACGCCTGGTGCAGGAAGTCGAGCGACTGGGCTATGACGTAACGAAATTGCAGAAGGTGCCACAGCAAAGTTTGTCGGAGCGATGATTAGTTTGGTTGGATCCATGGCTGCGCTCATGAGCGCGGAGCCTGCCCTTGGGGTATGACGATAATTTGTTCTGGGGTACTAAGGTGGCCCTGAGTTGTCACCAGTTGTGTAGTCGCGTCATTGCGAGGAGCGCAGCGACGTGGCAATCTTCGTGGAAGGAGAGGAGAGCCTTCGCTGCACGCAGGAGCGCATAGCCTGCCCGTGGGGTATGACCATGGGGTGTAACTGAGGTGAGGCCAGAACATCGGAAGATGGTTGAGAGTAGTTGAATGAAGTCGTTGTTCACCGCCGTCATTGCGAGGAGCGTAGCGACGTGGCAATCTATACTTCCACTTTCTAAAAGCGCGCTAAACTCATTGGTATGACCTACAGAACTGCACTCCACAAAGCCGCGCTTATCACGGTTGGCTTTCTCTATAGCCTGTGTTCGCAGGCCAATCCAGTCACGACAGAGAACGTGGTGGCGAGCATGGTCTCGGAACAGGCGGTGGTGGTGCCGGGGTCTCGCTTTAGTGTGGCGTTGCAATTGGATATCCGTGACGGTTGGCACACGTATTGGCGGAATCCCGGTGATTCTGGGCAGCCGACGGCGATAGTGTGGGCGTTACCAGATGGCGTCAGTGCGGGTGACATTCAGTGGCCGTTTCCCGAGCGGCAGTATGTGGGGCCGGTCGCGAATTACGGGTATCACGGCACGGCGATGCACCTGATAGACATGCAACTGGCCGCGGACTGGCCGAGTGGCGAACCGCTAGTCTTAGAGGCCGAGGCCAATTGGCTGGTATGCGAAGAGGAATGCATTCCCGAGCGCGCCAGCTTGCGGTTGGAAATTCCGACCGGTTCACAAGCCGAAATTAATCCAACTCATGCCGACGAGTTCGCGCGAACGCGGGCGGCGCTACCCAAGAAGTTGAGCATCGAGTCAGCATATCAGTACGCCGATGCCGGTGATGAGGTGCGACTGGAATTCAGCCCAGCGCCGGCGCTGACTCGGGCTGAGTCAATCACCTACTTTCCGTTCGAGTGGGGCTTTGTATCCGCACCGGCAGAACAACAGCTTGTGATTGATCCCGCATTTATTTCGATAACGACTCAAAAAGGCGATCTGCGTTTTTCTAACCCATTGGGTGGCGTGTTGGTGGTTGACGGCGGTGACGGTGGGCCGCTTGCCTATGAAGTGTTGTCATTGCCTGGGCCTTTGGGTGCGTCTCCGCCGGTAGCGTCACTGGTTAACGAGCCGACATCATTAAGTCTCGGTGTGGCCTTGTTGTTGGCGTTAGCGGGTGGTGTGATTCTTAATTTAATGCCATGTGTGTTTCCGGTGCTGTTTATCAAGGCGCTGAGTTTGGTGTCGCATTCCGGTGGCAGTGCAAAACACGCGAGACGACATGGGCTGACATACACCGCAGGGGTGTTGGCGAGCTTTGTAGTTTTGGGTGGACTGCTAATCGCCTTCAAAGCGGCTGGCGAACAGATCGGCTGGGGCTTTCAATTACAATCGCCGCTATTTGTCAGCTTAGTGGCTCTGGTGTTATTTGTGCTGGCCTTGAGTCTGTCTGGCTTTGTAGAGATTGGCACACGCTTGATGGGGATTGGGTCCAACTTAGCAAACCAAACTGGCTACCGTGGCTCGTTCTTTACTGGTGTGTTGGCGGTATTGGTGGCGACGCCATGCACTGCGCCCTTTATGGGGCCAGCGATTGGCTTTGCTGTGACACAAACGGCACCCGTGACAATGACCGTATTGATGGCGCTCGGTCTCGGCTTGGCGTTACCGTATCTGTTGTTAAGTTGGGTACCGGCCTGGACAGCCTTGTTGCCTAAGCCGGGTGTGTGGATGCAACGTGTTC
>JAUHZM010000055.1 GCA_030426005.1 Gammaproteobacteria bacterium | reverse complement strand
GCGTAATGCCTTGTCGAGTCCGCTACTGGAAGACACGAATATCCGCGGTGCAAAGGGTATCCTGGTTAACGTGACCGCCGGTCCAAACCTGTCGATTGGTGAGTTTGGTGAAGTCGGCGGCATGATTCGCGATATGGCTTCGGACGATGCGACAGTGGTAATCGGTACGTCAATTGACCCAGAAATGAAAGATGAGTTGCGCGTTACGATGGTGGCGACCGGGATTATGGACGGTTCGGTTCAGGCAGCACCGCGCAAAATGGAAGTGGTGGAGCCGATTGCGAAAGCCGTTGGTAGCTCGTACGAGTCAATGTTGGATAACGATGGACCCGCGGAGCCGCAATTAATGACACGAAGACGTGGTCTTGGTTCCAGCGAGCTACCTTTGTTTGATTCTGAAGGTGAGTCAGGTCTGGATGTGCCGACCTTTCTACGTCGACAGGCAGACTAGGCAAGCTTATGGCTAAGCGCGTATTCTCATGAGTAGGTGTTCATGAGACCGAGCTTTGAGTGACCAGTGATGTTTGGAGACGTCTTGCTATGCATTATTAATGTTGCGCTGCGAAGCTACACAATTTCTCCCGTTTCGTGTAGCATTTGCGGCTTGGCTATATATTTGCAGGGCACTGTATGTCTCCATGCATCGAAAGGTACCTGAATATGCAAATTATGTGCTTGAAAAGACTCGATTTTTTGCACTGTGCTAATGGAAGTCCGAAACTTCCATTTACCTCATCTTGTTGGGTTAAAGGTGGTTAAACGCAAATGCACAGTTGGCAAATACAAGAAAAACGGCATAAGGCATGATTAATCAGCGTACGCTTAAAAACGTGATTCGCGCCACCGGTGTGGGGTTGCATACCGGAGAAAAAGTTTATCTGACACTCAGACCCGCCGCGGTAGACACCGGCGTGGTATTCCGTAGAGTAGATTTGGATCCTGTGGTTGAGCTTTCCGCTCGACCTTTTGGTGTTGGTGACACGCGACTCTCAACGGCATTGCAAGAAGGCGATGTCACAGTTTCCACTGTTGAACATTTAATGTCCGCTTTGGCTGGGTTGGGCATTGATAATGTGTACGTGGAATTATCGTCTCCAGAAGTGCCAATTATGGACGGCAGTGCCGCTCCGTTTGTGTTTCTTGTTCAATCTGCGGGCGTAGTAGAACAAGACGCACCGAAAAAATTCATTCGTGTTAAGCAAGCCGTCACAGTTGAAGACGGTGATAAATGGGCTAAATTTGAGCCCTTTGATGGCTTTAAAGTTTCTTTTGCCATCGATTTTGACCATCCGATTTTTGCCAAGTCGCCGCAGAAAGCCACGGTAGATTTCTCAACCACCTCCTTTGTTAAAGAAGTGAGTCGCGCGCGCACCTTCGGTTTTATGCATGAAGTTGAAGCCTTACGCGAAGCTGGTTTGGCGCTGGGTGGTTCGCATGACAATGCGATTGTGATGGATTCTTACACGATTTTGAACGATGATGGTCTTCGTTACGAAGACGAGTTCGTTAAACACAAGATTCTCGATGCGATTGGTGACCTGTATTTATTGGGGCATCAGTTGATCGGTGAATTCAGTGCGTTTAAGTCAGGTCACGCACTGAACAATAAATTAATCCGCGCACTTATGGCTCAACCAGAGGCGTGGGAATTGGTCACGTATGATGACCCGGCAGAAGCGCCAATCGCATTTATGCATTTGGCTAATGCTTGATAAATAAAACAAATAACAAAAAGAAGAGAAATAACCGTTTTACATCGTGTTTAAGTCGGTGTTA
The DNA here is from genome assembly GCA_030426005.1 of Gammaproteobacteria bacterium. Taxonomy (GTDB): domain Bacteria; phylum Pseudomonadota; class Gammaproteobacteria; order Arenicellales; family Arenicellaceae; genus Arenicella. Next base: position 11,429 of record JAUHZM010000055.1, on the reverse strand, counting down.
TTCCGGCAAGCATGAGCAGTAATGGTGGAGACAGCGGAGTCTCAGTAGCACGTCCATATTCTTGGTTTGGGGTTGCCGTCGCTAGTATTTAGCGACGTGCATATCCACGTGGATGTTGCGGCTAAACCTGCTGTAGAAAAGCCGTAGCGTTAAGGCACATCACCTATTGATTTTTTAGGGTGTGTGCGAGGCGCTCAAGTGCTTTAGCCAGCGGCTCATGTTTCACGCGATGTTTAACAGCTTCAACAGACTGTATTGAAGCAACAGGCGGTTTTTTGCGGTTAACAACTTCCGGTAGCGGGAGTTGTGTCAGTGCTTGGTTCGATTGTTGAACACCGGTATGTGTTGGTAACGCCATGCGAATTTTGATCTGCTGGACTTGTTGAAACCCAGCATGATGAATCGCGGTGAGCAAGCTGACCTTAAGGTGATTGAGCATCGTAGCAGAGTGCTGATTACGACAACTAATGGTGAGTCGGTCCTGCTCTATATGGGACAGCTCGGCGTCATTGGTGGCAGAAAACTGTTGTTTTCCTCGTTGCTTACGTTGTTGTTCGCACCAGTCATACCAGACAGGTGTGAGCTTCAGTAACAGAGACTGTGAAGCACTAAGCTGCTGGTGAAACGGCAGCCTATGGACGATATTCGCGAGATTTTGCGCGTAATGACGTTTTCGGCGAGATGGCGGTAAGTCAGACTGTGTCGACGTTATTGTGCTTGCCCCTGCGGTTGTTGAGCTGGGTACTTGCGATTTGTCGGTTGATGTTAACTTAGCCATAAGAGTAGTTTAGCTGGTCAAGTGAAATATGCTGTGTAAAGCGTATTGTGCTTAGGCCAACGTCGGATGCAAGCAGAGTTTGCACTGGTGTTTCAGCATGACGCATTGCTCATTGGTATTCAATAAATGTTGTTGGGTTTATTTTGAAAGTAATTTTAATAAAAGACGACGCAGGTCGAAATGGTGCAGTTTGCTGGTCGGGTCGCAAATTAATCGCATTAGGAGCTGTTTGTTTCGTCGCCTTACCCCTGGCCCTTGGCCTGAGCAGTTATTGGGTCGTTTCTCAAATCGACCGAGCCTTGAACCCTTTTGTTGACCCGGAATACCGTATTGCAGTTGAATCCCGCGTTAATGAGCAGCAAGAGGAAATGCTCAAAACCCGCGAATATGTTCGGCAGCACATGGATGTTTTGGGTCGACGTATCGGCAGCCTGCAAGCTCAGGTGTCACGCATCAAAGCCGTCGAAATGCGCATCGCTGAGACGTCTGGAATTAACTTAAGTGATTTCGAATTTGAACAGGATCCGCCGATTGGTGGTGCTAGTTCATCTGAGTCGGACTCTGAAGAAGTCGATATCGAAAATGCAATTCGTGAGATCGAAAAAGAGTTGTCGATACGCGAATCTGAAATCGCCGCCGTGGATTTTTTGTTGTCGCGCAATAATCTTGAGTCTCAGCAAACGCCAGCTGGCTGGCCGGTAAAAGGCGGTTGGGTCTCATCCAGTTTTGGTTCACGGATGCATCCGATGACCGGTAAGAAGCAATTTCATCGTGGTGTGGATATTCCCGGCAAGCCAGGTGCGCTGGTATTGGCGGTGGCCGACGGTGTCGTTGTGCGCTCTGAAAAGAATGGTAATTATGGGTGGATGGTCGAAATTGATCACGGTGACAGTTACACCACCTTGTATGGTCATAACCGGAAGAATTTGGTGAAAGTCGGCGAGACTGTGGTGAAAGGGCAAGGTATTGCTGAAATTGGATCCACTGGCCGCTCTACTGGACCGCATGTGCATTTTGAGGTGGCGAAGGATAATCGGAATATCAACCCGGTTAAGTACCTCTATAAGAAATCTTAACGCGTATTTCAGATCGACCGATCTGGTCTGCGAAGATGAAAAAGGGCGATTTGCGCCCTTTTTTGCTTTTGGGACGCGGCGCGCAAGCTTAAGGAATTTGTTGCCGATCACTGGGTTGGAATTTGGATTCAAAGCCTTATACTTGGTGTATTATTTGGCCACATTGCCTACTACTAACATCTATCCATGCCGGCCTAGATGACCGGAGTCATTACAACGTCCTGCAATAACAATAATTAGGTTCCCCAGTGTTTAAGAAAATCTTCGGCAGTCGCAATGATCGACTGGTTCGACAAATGTCGAAACGTGTTAAAAAAATTAATGAATTAGAGCCCGAATTTCAGGCCTTAAGCGACGAAGAGTTAAAAGCTAAAACTGGTGAGTTCCGTCAACGACTCGATGCTGGTGAGACCTTAGATGCTATTCAAAACGAAGCGTTCGCGACAGTTCGCGAGGCCTCGGTTCGAGCATTGGGTATGCGTCACTACGATGTACAGCTAATCGGCGGTATGGTTCTACATGATGGACGCATTTCAGAAATGCGCACCGGTGAGGGTAAGACCTTGATGGCGACCTTAGCAGCTTACCTAAATGCGTTGGCTGGGACCGTGCACGTGGTAACCGTGAACGATTATCTTGCTGCCCGTGACGCAGAATGGATGGCCAAGGTCTACAACTACATGGGTTTGACGGTGGGCATTATTCGTTCGGGCCAGAGTCCAGAAGAGAAGCAGGCCGCTTACGCTTGTGACATTGTGTACGGGACCAACAATGAGTTTGGATTCGACTATTTGCGTGACAATATGGCGTTCTCACTGGACCAAAAAGTCCAACGTGATCTTACCTTTGCCATTGTGGACGAGGTCGACTCGATTCTGATTGACGAAGCTCGAACGCCTCTGATTATCTCTGGTCCTGCTGATACCGCAGCGGATGTTTACAGCAAGATCGACGTGATCGTGCCACAACTGACTAAACAAGAAGACGAAGATGGCGATGGCGACTACACCGTCGATGAGAAGTCCAAACAGGCATACCTAACGGAAGCGGGCCACGAAAAGGCCGAACAGCTGATGGTCAAAATCGGTTTGTTGCCGGCTGACGCTAGTCTTTACGACATTGGCAGCATTACGCTGCTACACCACCTGTACGCAGCGATTCGTGCGCATACACTGTTCCATCGCGATGTGGATTATGTCATTGAAGACAACCAGATTGTGATCGTTGATGAGTTTACCGGGCGTAAAATGCCTGGTCGCCGTTGGTCGGATGGTCTGCATCAAGCAATTGAAGCCAAAGAGAAAGTCGCGATTCAGCGTGAGAACCAAACGCTGGCGTCAATTACCTTCCAGAATTACTTCCGTCTGTACGACAAACTGTCAGGCATGACGGGCACTGCCGACACCGAAGCGGTTGAATTTATGGAGATCTATGGTCTTGAAGTTGTGGTGATTCCGACGCACAAGAACATGGTTCGAATCGATCAGCCTGATGTGATTTTTCGCACCATGCCTGAGAAGTTTGCAGCCATCGTCGAAGATGTCCGTGAGCGGAATGCAGCGCAACAACCGGTCTTATTAGGTACCGCTTCGATCGAAGTGTCTGAGTTGCTGTCACGCGAGTTTAAGAAGCATAAAATCAAGCACGAAGTGCTCAACGCCAAGCAACATGAACGTGAAGCTGTCATCATCGCAACGGCGGGTCGTCCAGGTGCGGTGACCATTGCGACCAATATGGCGGGTCGAGGTACGGATATCGTCCTTGGCGGGAATCTGGAAATGCGCCTCGAGGGCGTTGAAGATGACGCTAAGCGCGCCGAGATCAAGCGCGAATGGGAGCAAGACCATCAACAGGTTCTCGATAATGGCGGTCTGTACGTCATCGGTACCGAACGTCATGAGTCACGCCGTATCGACAACCAGTTACGCGGACGTTCCGGCCGCCAAGGTGATCCAGGCGAGACTCGTTTTTATCTGTCGATGGACGATACTTTGATGCGCATATTTGGCTCAGAGCGTATTTCCAATATGATGCAACGTGTCGGCATGGAGGAGGGCGAAGCAATCGAGAGCCGTCTGGTGTCTCGCGTGATTGAAAACGCTCAGCGTAAAGTTGAAGGGCACAACTTCGATATTCGAAAACAATTGTTGGAATACGACGATGTCGCGAATGAACAGCGTAAGCTTGTGTATACCGAACGCAATGAACTGATGTCGACCGACGATGTATCGGAGAATGTCGAGTCCATGCGTGAAGAGGTGGTTGATCTGGTTGTTGATCGCAGTATCCCGCCACAAAGCATGCCAGAACAATGGGATATCGAACAGCTAGAAGACGATCTGAAGCTTGAGTTCGGTGTAGACCTTCCAGTTGCCCAATGGCTGGCAGATGATAAAAAGCTCTATGAAGAAACGCTCAGAGATCGAATTCTGGATGCAGTCGAGGATGCGTATAAAGCCAAAGAAGCGAAATATGGTAGCGAGATCATTCGCCATCTAGAGAAAGTAATCATGCTACAGACGCTGGACACTCAGTGGAAAGAGCATTTGGCGGAAATGGACTATCTGCGCCAGGGTATTGGTTTGCGTGGTTATGCGCAAAAGAACCCGAAGCAGGAGTACAAGCGAGAAGCGTTTGAGATGTTTACTGCCATGTTAGATCGCGTTAAGACTGAAGTTGTAACGATTCTTTCGAAGGTGCAACTGCGTGAAGAGTCCGAAGTCGATGAGTTGGAGCGTCGCCAACAAGAAGCTGCGCAGCGCGATCTTGAAATGCGACACGCAGAGGCTGGCACGCAAGCACAATCTGATTCCGCTGACAGCGGTGAGGCAGCCCCGTTCGTGCGTGAGCATCCAAAGGTTGGCCGTAACGAGCCATGTCCTTGTGGTTCCGGCAAGAAGTATAAACAATGTCATGGCAAGTTAACCTAGATTGAGTGAAATTCAGAGGTTGTCGAGATGGCTGTAGGTTTAAATCCGCCCGCTAAGTTAGCGGCGGTGCCAGGGATTAAACTCGGCATCGCCAAGGCCGGTATTCGTTATAAAGATCGTGCTGATTTGGTAGTTCTGTCTTTATCTGAAGGATCAACATGTGCCGCGGTTTTCACGAAGAACAAGTGCTGTGCTGCGCCGGTGACGCTGGCGCGATCCCACTTGGCTACCGCGCCAGTGCGAGCCTTGCTCATCAATTCCGGGAACGCGAATGCAGTCACTGGTGAAATGGGAATGCGCAACGCTGAACAGAGTTGCACAATGGTCGCCCAGGAGCTGGGTGTCGATGCCAGTCAAGTATTGCCGTTTTCGACGGGTGTGATTGGCGAGCAGCTTAATATGACAGCCATAGCGTCGGGAATACCACAAGCGACTGCACGTCTGGATGAGCAGAATTGGCTACCAGCTGCAGAAGCGATTATGACCACAGATACAGTGGCCAAAGCTGTTTCGGTGACGGTGAAACTGGCTGATAAGCTTGTGACGATCACCGGCATGGCAAAAGGCTCTGGCATGATTTGTCCTAATATGGCAACGATGTTGGCCTTCGTAGCAACCGATGCTGCACTACCGCAAACACTATTGCAGGAATGTCTGCATCGTGGCGTTAATCAAAGCTTCAATCGAATTACGGTGGACGGCGATACCTCGACCAACGATGCTTTGGTGTTGATGGCCACCGGTAAATCTGGTGCAGAGATTACCGATTTAAGTTCTGAGGATGGTGCGCGTTTTTACCAGGCATTGGAAAGTGTGTTGGTGCAATTGGCTACCGCAATTATTCGGGATGGTGAAGGTGCCACTAAGTTTGTTCGCATCGACGTGCGTAACGCTGAGAGTGTTGAAGATGCGAAAGCTATTGCGTTTTCAATTGCACACTCGCCATTGGTTAAAACGGCCTTGTTTGCCAGTGACCCAAACTGGGGTCGAATACTCATGGCCCTAGGTAGGGCTGACGTTAGCTCATTGGACATGAGTCGAGTCAGTATTCAGATTGGCGATGTAGATCTGATTATCAAAGGTGAGCCGGCGAAAACGTATCACGAAGCCCTTGGTAAGCAAGTTTTCTCGCAAGCAGAAATCGATATCACGATTGACCTGGACATTGGGGTAGACAATTTCCATGTTTGGACAAGTGACTTGTCGCATGATTATGTATCCATCAATGCCGACTATCGTAGCTAAACTCTGTAATGCAAAGAATTGAGGTTGCCGTTGGTGTCGTTATGGATGACGCGGGTCGACTGTTGGTCGGGCAGCGCGTGGTGCAAGACCGCTACTTCAAAAAATGGGAGTTTCCAGGTGGGAAACTGGAAGAGGGTGAATCGGTTTCATCGGCTCTTGATCGTGAGTTTCGTGAAGAGGTCGGCATCTCAGTGACTGCATCGCAACCATTGATCGAGCTCGTGCATGACTATCCCGACCGTCATGTGCGGCTACATGTGCATTTAATCTCTGAATTCGCTGGTGAAGTCACACCGCTTGAGGGTCAAGCTCTGGCATGGGTGGATTTTGAGGAGCTAGAAAAATTGGATTTTCTGGCGGGCAATCAACCGATTATCGACGCACTCAAAGCACGCTACAACACCTAACAGGCTGTGAGCTGTGCTTAACCTTTAGCTAGATTAAGATAGCTTTCGTGTAGACGTTGCGCTGCGCGTTGGGCTTCCTCGATGGTGCCATTGTTCGCAATCACATCATCAGCAAAATCCAAGCGCTGTTCATCGCTGATCTGAGTCGCCATAATGGCTTCAACTTGTTCGCGGGTTAGGTTGCTGCGAGTCTGTACGCGCTTAATGCGTAGCTTGCGTTCGGCCGTAACAACCAATACGCGTTGCATTAGTTTTAAAAACGGTGAGCTGCCTGTCAGGAGTGGCACGACGACCAGTCCATAAACGTAATCGATTTGAGCGATTTGTTTCTCGCATTCACGACGAATCGCTGGGTGAGTAATAGCGTCCAGTTTTTGCTTATTGCGTTGCGATGAGAATGCAATGCCGCGCATTTTGTCGCGGTTAAGCTCACCTGATTCCAGTAAGATATGCGCACCAAATTCATTAACTAAGGCTTCAAGCGCGGCTTGTCCTGGGCGCACGATTTCACGGGCAATCACGTCGGTGTCGATCACGGGCACACCGAGGCTGCCAAGATAATCCGAGACGACTGTTTTGCCGCAGCCAATGCCGCCGGTCAAACCTACTATGTAACTCATCGTATAAAGAATGTTGTTGAGGTGTAGCGCTTATAACCCGGTCAGGTTCAGATAAGCACGATTGATTTCAGCGCCCCAAAGCATGGCTATCCAGCCTGCGACGGCAATGTAAGGGCCGAATGGAATTTCTAGCTTACCATTGGCTTTTTTGACGATCATCAGCGTAATACCGAACACACTCCCTAGTACCGTCGATACCAAAATCATTTGCGGTAGATAGTGCCAACCAAACCAAGCACCGAGCATGGCCATGAGTTTGAAGTCGCCAAAGCCCATGCCTTCTTTACCCGTAAGCCGTAGAAATATCTGGAACACGATCCAAAAGACCAAGTACCCGACTATCGCGCCAAGAATCGCGCTCCGTGTGTCGGCAAATACAGGCCATAGGCTCATACCAAGTCCAAGCCACAATGTTGGTAAAACGAGATCATCTGGCAGCAGTTTATGGTCGATATCAATAAATGACAGGGCGACCAGAATCCAGGTCAAAAGTACGCCAAATACGCTCTGCAGAGACCAACCAAAATGATAAACCACCACTGCGGTTAGAATGCCGGTCAGCAGTTCCACTAACGGGTAACGTAGACCAAATTTCGCGCCGCAAGACGCGCATTTGCCGCGTAACAACAGGTAGCTGATTATTGGAATATTATGCCAGGCCTTAATTGGTGTCTTGCATTGGCTGCAGTGCGACGCAGGTTTTGCGAGTGTCGGCGGTTCAGTGTCGTCAACGGGTAGCTCAAGCCATTCTTTCGATTGCACGGTCCATTGGTGCATCATCATTTTTGGATAGCGAAAGATGACGACATTCAGAAAGCTGCCTACCAGCAAGCCAAAGAGCAAGCCCAACGAAGCAAGTGCACCGTTGGGCAGCGTCGAAAGCTGTTCTAGCATAGTAATTACGGCGTCTAGAATACAGAAGCCATTTTGAAAATTGGCATGTACATGGCTAGGACCATTGTGCCAATAATACCGCCAAGGAAGACAATCATCATCGGTTCAATGATACTGCTCAATGCGTCGACCGCATCATCGACCTCACGCTCATAAAAGTCAGCAACTTTATCGAGCATGATCTCAAGTTCACCAGACTCCTCGCCACTCGCTACCATTTGTAGCATCATATTTGGGAATACTTTGGTTTGTGCCATCGAGTTTTCAAGTCCGCGCCCAGTGCTGATGTCAGCTTTGACGTCGCTCACGGCTTTCTGGTAAACCCGGTTTCCTGTTGAGGCGCCAACTGTATCCATGCCGTCAACCAGCGGAACACCTGCACCGAAAATAATCGATAAGGTACGCGCGAAGCGCGCAAGGGCAGATTTCTGTAATATTACACCGAAAGCCGGTAGCTTGATCAGCACCCGGTCCATGGCAAACTTGAGTTTATCGGAACGCTTGTAGGCGAAGAAAAAACCAGTAAAAAAGCCTGCAATGCCTAATACAAACATCCACCAATAATTTTGCATCCACTCCGACATGTCGACAATGACTCGCGTCAAGGTTGGTAAGTCTGCCCCAACACCTTGGAAGAGGGTCTCGAATTGAGGGATGACGAAAAGTAGCAGCAAAATCGTTACCACAACTGAAACAAATAGTACGATGAGCGGGTACATCATGGCTGATTTTACCTTACTCTTGATCGCCTCGAGTTTCTCGTTGTAGGTCGCAACTCGGTCCAACATAGTGTCGAGCTTACCAGATTCTTCACCGGCCTCAGTTAAGCTCGTGAAGAGTCGATTGAAGTACTTTGGGTGCTTCTTTAACGCGTTGCTTAATGACGTGCCGGATTCGACTTCTCGCGCTAACTCCATCATCAGTTTTTCCATGGATTGGCTCTCGTGGCCTTTGCCGATGGCCCGCAAGGTCTGAGCAATCGGAATACCTGCCCCAATCATGGTAGCCATTTGCCGAGACGCGAACGAAATGTCTACTGACTTGATGGGCTTGCTACTGGAAAATAGTGGCTTAGGCTTACGTTTGATCTTGGTAACACGGACACCACGCTGCCTTAGGATTGCGCGTGCTTGAGAAAGCGTTGGAGCTTCGATGCTGCCACCCGTCGTGACGCGCTTCTGATTCACTCCTTCCCAGTCAAACTCGAAGACTTTTTTCTGATTGCTTTTGGCCATATTATTTTTTCTAAGTATTCAAACGTGGGTATAGGGTTAATGCTGTCGAAAAATCACTGAGTCAGCGCGGGTAATGCGAGACAGCATAAAATACCGGCTCAATCTACATCTATAGTGCTTGACTATATCGCTTAAGACTTAAGGTTAAGCATGGTTTTCTTATAGTAAACCACTGATGTAAAAAGAGAAATAGCCAACAGAGTATATTATACGTTGGTGACGCGTTCAATTTCCTCAAGCGAAGTCAGACCGCCCTTGACCTTTATTAGGCCAGAGCGCCGGAGATCAATGGTGCCTTCTTCCTCGGCTTGCTTTTCTATGTCGCGCTCCGTACAGCCCTCCATGATCATGGTCTTAATCGCTTCCGAGATCGGCATCACCTGGAATACCCCAGCTCGACCCTTGTAGCCTTCGGTGCATGAAGGACACCCTTTTGGGTTGGCAGTATAGGGTGTAAATGTGCCAATTTCGTCTGGTTTGTAGCCAGCATCTAGGAGTGCTTTTTCTGGCAGGTCTGATTCGACTTTGCATTGCTGACAAAGACGACGGACGAGTCGTTGGGCTACGATCAGTTGCACTGCAGAAGCAACGTTGAAGGCAGGAACCCCCATGTTTAAGAGTCGGGTGAGCGTGGCTGGTGCGTCGTTAGTGTGTAGCGTACTCAGCACCATGTGACCTGTTTGTGCTGCTTTGATCGCGATCTCAGCAGTTTCAAGGTCACGAATCTCACCAAGCATCAAAATATCCGGGTCTTGGCGAAGGAAAGCACGCAGTGCATCAGCGAATCCCATATTCGCCTTTTCGTTGATGTTTACCTGTGTGATGCCCGGCAGCTGAATCTCAACTGGGTCCTCAACCGTGGAAATATTTTTGGTGGGCTCGTTCAGCATGTTGAGGGCGGAGTATAGCGTTACCGTTTTACCGGAACCTGTCGGGCCAGTAATTAGCACCATGCCGTAGGGCCGAGCTACCGCGGCTGAGTAGAGCGCGAGCTGTTCTTCTGTGAACCCTAGTGTCGTCAGGTCGAGGTTCGCAGCACTTGAGTCCAAGATACGCATTACGACCTTTTCGCCATAAACAGTTGGGAGCGTATTGACACGAAAATCATAGGCTTTATTGCGTGCCACCTTAAGCTTAACCCGGCCGTCTTGTGGGATGCGGCGTTCGGCGATGTCAAGTTTGGCGATAATCTTTACGCGAGCGACGATTCGCGGGGCGAATGATATCGGCTGCGTGGTGATTTTGTGCAAGATGCCATCAATTCGAAAACGGATTCTTAGCTCACGCTCAAATGGCTCTATGTGAATATCCGACGCGCCGCGGTTGATGGCGTCTACCAAGATCTTGTTGACATACTTAACGATTGGGGCTTCGTTGGGATCAAAGTCTAAATCGTCCCTCGGCTTATCGTCACCACCAGCGTCATCTTCAAGGTCCAGCTCCATATCACCATCACCGAGAAAGTCCTCGAGAGTGGCACTCTGCTCTTCCTGAATTTTTTGAATCGCACCTTCTAATGCTGACAGCTCTGCTTGAATCGGTAAAACCTGCAGTCCGGTGTAGAATTTAATTTCGTCCACTGCCGACTTGTTGGTTGGATCAAACAGCGCGACGAATAAATTTTTTCCTCTGCGGAACAATGGGAGTGCGACATGACGCTCAACCAGCTTCATATCGACCAGATCCATTGGTATCTGAGTTAAGTCAAATGCGCTCAGATCGAATAAGGGGCTACCAAAGCGATCGGAAAACTGCTTACTAAGATCGTAGCTGGATAGAATCCCCCGCTGGTTCAGTTGCTGAACAATCTCTTTCGGCTCTTTGTGCTCGACGATAATTTCTTCAATGTCTTCTCGATCTGCTAGATCAAGATTAATGAGTGTTTGAGCGAGTGCGGGTAGTGGTTTATTCATTTGGCAGAGGTGGCATTTTTCGCGACGTTAAACGGTCAATATACTAAAAATATGAATAAATTTCTGTTTTTAGAGAACCTAAGCGTCTCAACAGTATGCATAATCTTTGGAGCTCGGTGCAAGTGTTAGGCTTTGTTCTGATGTTCAAAGTGCAGTTGGAATTAGCACTTCGTTCAGACGTTCTATGCCGATTTTTTCAGAAAAATGAACTTCATAATGTGTTTTGCAAGCATCACTCATGGAACTGCGATTTAGCTTTATCTTTTTAATAGCTTCGTTGAGAGACTCAGGACTCGAACAATCGAAAGTATATCCAACATCGGGTGTTAGT
>JAUHZM010000356.1 GCA_030426005.1 Gammaproteobacteria bacterium | reverse complement strand
CCCACACAACCGGCGCGTCTTCGTGCGGAGTCGAGGTAATGGTGTAATAGGTGTGCGCGTCTTTGGTTTCCGTGTGGCTTAGCACATGATCGTAATGTTCAAGGATATCGGTCGTCTTGCTGATATCACGATTGGAAAAATCGCTACCCATCCAACTTTGATTCATCATCGACGATGGTATTTTGATGATGCGATTGACCTTTGGCGAATAGGTCCACATATTTTTACCGTCCAACAAAGTACCGTTGCCAGCGTCGCGCTTAGGTGCGGTGACGCGTACCAAAGATTGATCATCACCCTGACTCCAGGAAATCATGGTAGTACTGCGTTCCCATTCTGGGCGATGCACGGTCATCGTCATCTCTGAGTACGAACTCAAGCCTCGCCAGTTATCCATCGCCTTACGAATCAGTGCATCTGCGGTGATGGGGTCAGACGTCGATTGAGCCAGCGCTGAACAAGTCAAACCGAGTGCACTCAGCCACATCAAAAGGAGGGCCCTACGCAACATTTTTAAACTTGAAACCAAAACTCTATCTCATCTGTTTCTACATCAAATTTAGCGGAATGTGCAGTCTGTGCCGGGACGTGGTACCACTCACCAACACCAATCCGCTGAGTTTTTCCTGCCATGGTCAGCAACAACTCTCCTTTTGTAATCACACCGTGGTTGTCTGTGTCGTGCGCGTGCTCAGGAATCACGGTACCCGCGGGGTAGGATGCGAACAGCACATCACTGTGTTTAGCTTCGAGTTTATACGCATCAAATCGCCCGTCATAAAGAGGTAACTCTTTGATGCGTTTTGGATAACTTCCTGACATGGTTAAAAACCTATCGCGCTTGTAGTTTTAACGGAGCATTGTCTAGTAGCATGCACCAAAATGGTGTTGTGAACCAGTCCCAATTAAAAACGCCCCACCAGGGCGGGGCGTTTTTATTCAAGGTTAATGGCTTAGTCGACTAACCACTTGCCCTCGCGCGCATCCAGCGCTGCCATACGACTTTGATCCAGCAACTGCACGCTCTGCACCACAAATGGCGCAGAGAGACCGGATTCTTTGAACATGGCTTTATCGATTGGAAAGCTCACCGTTTGTTGGCCTCGCTCGAACCAGTCAGCAAAGTAGGTCAAACTGATTGGCTTCAAGCTGCCGTCACGATCAGTGCCCGCTACGAGCGCACGCACCTCAAAACGACCTGATTGCTGCACGTTCAACCCCATGACCACCTGACCTTTGCGGGTCTTAATTGAATCAACGATCGCTGTGGCATCGTGGATGTCCAGCGCCACTTTCGCAATACGACGTGTCTCAACTTGTTGGTCATTGATTACGGTCGATTCAACTTCCAGTTCCCACAATTCGCCTGGGACACGTTGGGTATCAATATCCAATTTCCAATTGCCACGAATACTATTACCCTGACCTAGCGACTTGACCGGAAAACGTCGACCATCCGGCGCGACTAATACGGACTTCATGCCCACGGTTTTTACTTTTCTGGACGACGTCACCTGCGCATCGAAGTCTAGCTTTTCACCTTTGGCGTACGCATTTTTGCGGCTATTAAGTTTCAGCTTAATGTCGCTGTTTTGATCCAACACGTAGAGCAAGTAACGATCGTCTTTTTGTACCGGTGTCTTGGCCTTCAACTTGAAGCGACCCCGACCCATATCAGCCGGAATCTTCATGACCTCGGAATGCTTGAATAAGGTTGGTGCTGCGCCACGCAGTGCCTCGGATGTTTGCTTCATTTGAATGCTTGGATCGGCGACTGAGCGTTGCGTCTCGCCTTTATACAACTCAAGATCAAGTGGCACTTGCGGCACCGCACTGCGCGATGCTGCTTTTTTCAACGCGGTGAGTTTTACCACCGCGTTGTCCGCGTCAGTCGCGAGGTCCACACCTTGATTAAGCTCCTGACCCGATACCTCTCGGTAATACACTTGGCTTTCCTGCGATGCGCCTTTGCCTTTCAGACTCTGGGTTTTAGTGCCGTCCACCAAATGGGAATACTGCACTTTGTCGCGGGATACCGGCAATTCACCAGCGGCTTGGATAGCGGTCGACATGGTAAGTACGCACGCGACCAGTACAAGATTTAACTTTTTCATGATCGTTCTCCTTATAGATCGTTGCGTAAAATGACGTCGAGGTTAAAACATTGTCGACGACTCTGGTTATGGCTCAACGGTTCTCCGCCTGCGGTGTAGGTGGTGTCATAGAACCACAATGATCCCGCTGCGTTTTGCGACGTACAATTTACAAAGCCATCGGCACAGCTATTCAACCATGCTTTAGTGATCTCCAGTCCCACGTTTAAGGTATACCCGCCGCAATAGCTATCAGAATCCCACACAGCCGTTTCCACATCCGAACCAACGATATTCCAGAAGCCGACCGGTAGAGAAGGGCGACCGGAAGTACCTAGCAACCAATTGGTGTTGTAGTAGTCCATCCAGCTGGTTTGCTGCATGCGTACGGCGTCCGACTGGTAGCCAAGCAGCCAGCCCAAGGATGCCTCAAACACATTGCCCGACATCACCGCATCGGCCAGTGGCGTACCCGCACTGGTGGTGCCAATGGCATTAACCCAGCGAACAGAATTGATAATGGTTGGATAGCGACTGTCCCAGGTAGGATTGGACAGTATCCAGCGCATCACATTACCCCCGTTG
>JAUHZM010000355.1 GCA_030426005.1 Gammaproteobacteria bacterium | reverse complement strand
CAAAGAGCGTGGCGTTAAACGCATTGGGCCGTACGCGGTGCCAAAAACCATGGCCAGCACTACTTCTGCGTGCCTGTCGACTATGTTTGGTATTCAAGGTACCAGCTACTCGATTAGTTCAGCATGCTCGACCAGTGCACATTGCATTGGGCATGCGGCAGACATCATTCGTAGCGGTCGTCATCACACGGTATTTGCCGGTGGCGGTGAGGAAGAGCACTGGACGATGTCAATTTTGTTTGATGCGATGGGTGCGATGTCGAGCAAATACAACGACACACCAACTGAAGCTTCGCGCACCTATGATGCTAATCGTGATGGCTTTGTAATTGCTGGCGGCGGTGGCATTTTGGTGCTGGAAGATTATGAGCATGCGAAAGCGCGCGGTGCGAAAATCTATGCAGAATTAGTCGGATTTGGCGCAACCTCAGATGGGTACGACATGGTCGCGCCATCCGGTGAAGGGGCTGTCCGTTGCATGCAACAAGCGATGGAGAACGTCAAGGGTCCGGTGGATTATGTGAATACACACGGTACGTCCACACCAGTGGGCGACGTCAAAGAGCTTGAGGCAATCAAAACTGTCTTCAAAGATAAGATTCCGTTCATCAGTGCAACTAAGTCCTTGTCTGGACACGCGCTGGGTGCAGCTGGTGTGCATGAGGCGATTTATTCTCTCATCATGATGAAAGAGAAGTTTCTTGCCGCATCTGCCAATATCCGCGAGCTCGACCCAGCTGCGCTTGGCCTGCCAATTTTGCTGGAGAATTTAAGCCAAAAAGTTAAGACGATTATGTCTAACAGTTTTGGTTTTGGTGGCACTAACGCAACCTTGGTATTCCAGGAAGTATAATCACGCCACAATTTCGTAGCGCGGCTTACTGAGAATCAGTAGTCCGCGCTGCGCGCATTAGTTCAAGCGTAAATTTGGCAAATATACAAAATGAATCAAAATTCTGATTACCGCCACGCCCATGTGCTGGGTTGGTGGCTATTGTTCTGCGCGGCCACGGTGTTTGTGATGGTCGTTGTGGGTGGTGTGACCCGATTAACCCAGTCCGGTTTGTCCATGGTCGAGTGGGCGCCAATCATGGGAATTATCCCGCCGCTCAACGAGACCGAGTGGATGGCGGTATTTGAGAAATATCGGCTTTCACCTGAGTACTTGAAGATCAACGCCGGTATGTCGCTGGATGAGTTTAAGTCGATCTTCTACTGGGAATACGGGCACCGTGTTCTCGGGCGGGTAATCGGTCTGATTTATTTGCTCCCTTTGCTGTACTTTTTAGCGCGAGGCATGGTGCCGCGTGGCTGGTACGGCCGCCTCGCTGCCTTATTTATTTTGGGTGGGCTGCAAGGACTGTTGGGCTGGTATATGGTTAAAAGCGGCTTGGTCGATGTGCCACATGTTAGTCAGTATCGATTAACGGCGCACCTAGGCTTGGCTATTGTGATCTTCGCGACCATGCTGTGGTATGCCATGGATTTTTTGCGTGGTGAGCGCTTAGCGACTCACTCTAGTGCCGGCTTTTTGCGGTTGACCGCTTGGAGTGCCGGCATTGTTTTTCTGATGATGCTTAGCGGTGGTTTTGTCGCCGGCACCAAAGCGGGTTTTATTATGAATACGTTCCCGACCATGAACGGTCAGTGGATTCCGCAAGGGGTTGCCGCCATGCAGCCTTTCTGGCACAACCTGTTTGAAAATCCAGTGACTGTGCAATTCATTCACCGCTGTCTGGCCGTTGTGGTGGTTTTGTCGGTAGTCGCGTGTTTCTGGTACTCGCTGAGACAAACGTTTGTTACACGAGCGTGGTTGTTGTTGGGTGTGATGATTTTGCAAGTGACGCTCGGCATAACAGCCTTAGTCATGCGTGTACCGGTCTGGGCCGGAGCGGCACACCAGGCGGGTGCGGTCGCCTTGTTGGCGGCAGCGCTCTATGTCGCCCATCGAGCGCGCAAGCGGGGTGTCGATCTGAATTTTGCCGCGGTTGATCAGGTTTAGGGCGCCAGATTAAATTTTTTCGCTCAGTGTGGTCATCACTTTTGCACTGGCGCGCATCAGGCTTTTAACTAGTGGTGGCAAGGCTTGTGCACCATTATCTTCTGCCATTGCTGCATGCTCTGCTTCGTCGATTGCCATTTGCTCTATGATCGACCGACTCACAATGTCTTCTTCCGGCAGTCGGTCTAAATGAGAGTTTAGGTGTGCAACAACCTGATGTTCGGTTTCAGCTAGAAATCCTAGGCTCCACTTATCACCGGCAATGCCGGCGCCGATCCCGATCGCCAAGGAACCTAGGTACCATAGCGGGTTTAAATAGCTGGTCCGGCCATCGAGCTGCTCAATGCGCTCATAACACCAGTTTAAATGGTCGATTTCCTCTTCTGCTGCTGCATGCATTTTGGCTTTGACTTCGGGTGATCGCGACGTCAATGCCTGCCCTTGATACAGTGCTTGTGCACAGACTTCGCCAACGTGGTTCACACGCATGAGAGATGCGGCATAGCGCTTTAGACTATCATTGTCAGCAATTGGATCGATGGTTTTATCGCGTGCCGGGGAAGGGCGGGCGCTGTCAGGTTTGGTGAATGTGTTTCGAAGACCCTGATCTAGGTTGCTGAATAGTTGGTCGATAAAGTCGCGAGGTTTATGCTGCATGATGCGATTCAGTCAATGTTTAGTCCAATCGC
>JAUHZM010000354.1 GCA_030426005.1 Gammaproteobacteria bacterium | reverse complement strand
AATTATTTTTCAACGTTTTTGCGCAGTGATCACCATTGGTTTGTGCAAACACGTGATTGAGTACGAATAGACCAGCATGCCCCAGGCGAAACGAAAACAGATCAAAGAAGCAGAGCAGGGCCTACTTTCGCCGCGCGTCAGAGAATTGAGCTCTGAAATCGTAGTGGTGGTGAGTGCGTTCTTGTCAATTTATGCGCTGCTGTCGTTAATGACCTATAACCCGGCAGATCCGGGTTGGTCGCACAGTGGCGGGGCGGGGCGTGAAGTCAGCAATCTGGGTGGTCAGTTCGGGGCTAACTTTTCTGACATGCTGTTGCACGGATTTGGCTACATCTCATTTTTAGTGCCAATCATGATTTTGGCGCTCGGAATCAACTATTTTCGCAAGCGTCACGACACATCTGAGCCGTCGTATTTTAAGCGCGTATTGATTGCCGCGGGTTTCTTAATCACGGTAATGGGCGGTTGTGGTCTCGAGAATCTTCATTTTAATCACTGGGCAGCCACCAAACATTTTAATGCCGGTGGCTATTTGGGCGGCTGGTTAACGGGTGGCCTGGTGGAGACGTTCGGTGAGATCGGGTCGACTCTCTTGATGGTGACCTTGTTTCTGACCGGTATCACGATTTTTAGTGGCTTGTCCTGGTTTCGCTTGATGGACAGCATCGGTGCTGGAATATTTGGTCTGATTGAACGTGTGCAGAATCAACGCGAAGAGAAAGCAGACCGCGAGATCGGTGCGAAAGCGCGAATAGTGCGTCAGGAGACAGTGACCGAGCTGAAAGAGAAGGTTAAGGTCGCGCCGACCATCATGCCTAAAATTGCGCCTTCGGTTGCCAAGAGCGAGGACAGTGGTCGCATGGAGCGCGAGAAGCAAACTACCTTGTTTGACTCCATGCACAGCTCTAACGACGCACTGCCTGCGCTCTCCTTGTTGGATCCACCGGAAGGCCAGGTGTTTGGCTATTCAGATGAAGAGTTGAATGCCTTGTCAGTCCTGTTGGTGAAAAAGCTGGCCGATTTTAATGTCTCGGTTGAAGTGGTTAGTGTGCACCAGGGTCCCGTGATTACACGGTTTGAGATTGATCCAGCACCTGGCATCAAAGCGGCGACGATTACTGGACTGGCCAAGGATTTAGCCCGCGCGCTTTCGACGATGAGTGTGCGTGTGGTTGAGAATATTCCTGGCAAATCTTACATCGGCATCGAGATTCCCAATGAATCGCGCGAGGTGGTGCGCTTGGTTGAGGGGCTGTCATCTAGCCAGTTCGAAGATATGAGTTCGCCGTTGGCGTTGGTGTTAGGTAAAGACATCAGCGGTAAGACTGTGATCGCTGATTTAGCGAAGATGCCGCACGTGTTGATCGCGGGTACTACCGGTTCTGGTAAGTCGGTGTGTATTAACGCGCTGATTCTAAGCCTGATCTATAAAGCCACCGCGCAGCAAGTGCGGATGATCATGGTCGACCCGAAGATGCTTGAGTTGTCGGTTTACGAGGGTATTCCACATTTGTTGTGTCCGGTCGTCACCGATATGAGTGAGGCAGCGAATGCCTTGCGTTGGAGCATAGTTGAGATGGAGCGTCGTTATAAGCTGATGTCAGAACTCGGCGTGCGAAATCTGGCAGGCTACAACCGCAAAGTTAAGCTGGCAGAAGAGTCGGGTAACCCGGTGATGGATCCGATGGTGCGCGAAGGTGAGGTGGCTGAACCGCTACAAGAGCTGCCTTGTCTGGTCGTGATTATTGATGAGCTAGCTGATCTCATGATGTCAGTCGGCAAAAAAGTTGAGGAGCTGATTACACGCCTGGCGCAAAAAGGGCGAGCATCGGGCGTGCATTTAATTTTAGCCACGCAGCGTCCTTCGGTTGACGTAATTACCGGCTTGTTGAAAGCCAATATTCCGACTCGTATCGCGTTTCAGGTTTCCTCCAAAGTTGATTCCCGTACTGTGATCGATCAGATGGGCGCTGAAATGTTGCTGGGTCATGGTGATATGTTATACCTGCCGCCAGGAACCAGTATTCCTGAGCGTGTACACGGCAGTTTTGTGTCGGACAAAGAGGTGCATGCGGTGGTGTCATCCTTAAAAGGCAAAGCAGCACCTGAATACGACGAGTCAATTTTGAGTGCACCAAAGGAAGTCAATGACGCCTTACCGAGTGCGTTCCGCGATGATGCGGTGAATGACGATCCTGAAAATGACCCTTTGTATGATCAAGCGGTGGAGTTTGTGACGCGTACTCGAAAAGCGTCTATATCTTCAGTGCAGCGGCAGCTACGCGTTGGCTACAACCGTGCGGCCAGAATGATTGAAACCATGGAAATGGCCGGTGTGATTACGCCTGCGGAAGAAAATGGGCGTCGTGAAGTCATCGCGCCGCCGCCGATAGAAGACTAATCAAAGGAGGCTAATATATGCGCGTTCTAAAACAATGGATCTTCCTGGTTGGCTTGTCTTCTGTGAGTGCTGTTTGCTCAGCATCGGAAGCCATGCTACGCAACTTTTTTAGTCAGGTCGACACCTTGCAGGCTAGCTTTGAACAGCGTGTCACCGATGAAAGTGGCATGACCATCGAGACGTCTAGTGGCGTTTTTTCGTTGTCTCGACCGGGTAAGTTTCGTTGGGATTATGCCTCTCTTGATCCCGATTTGGAGCGCGGTCAACAGATTGTCTCCAATGGTGAGTCGATCA
>JAUHZM010000353.1 GCA_030426005.1 Gammaproteobacteria bacterium | reverse complement strand
GGCCCGTTCTTTGTACCAATCCAGCAAAAGCGCCTTAACCTTGGTGGCAGACTTTGTTCTTACTGACACTTCGAGTTTGCCGCGCAAGCGCTTCACGCCCTGTTTATCACTTGGGGCTTCAGTCACTTTCAACAAGTACTGCTTACCCAAGTAGTAATGGCTTTCACCGCTGATGTACTGGCGAGGGGTTGTGAACTCAAGCTGTTTGCGGAACGCTCGGAGCTGCTCGTAGATCCAACGGCCACGCTTCTTGACCGCCCGTAGCACTGCTTCGCTGTCGGCATCAATGGGCGCTGACACGGTGACCCGACACTCTGGGTGCACCTTAATCAACACCTTGTCAGTGGCAATTGGCCGGTTTAATCGTTCAAATCGAATCAGCTCATCGCCGTAGCGAAAACTCATGGTTTGACTCACGGATTTTATCGGCACCGTCATGTTTTTACCCTGCTCAAACCCCGTTCAACCCAACCCGAGTGATTTGCACGATCAACTCCACGATCTTTTTAGCCTGATTAATCCCGCCGCCAATGGCTTTGCACTCTTGGAACATCCTCGGCAAGAGCTTGGTGCGAATGTCCGCTTCGATGTTCTGCGGATTAATCGAATTCTCGGCAACGGCGATCTGCACCGCCTCATCGATCTCAAATGCCACCTTGACCCACTTATCCTGAATCTGGGCATCAGGCACCGACAAAGCCTCAGGCAACACTTTCTTAAACACACCAAAATACGCTTGGGCATGCCGATTTGTGCCAAACACATTGGGAATGCCTTCAAGTCGTCTTTCTGTTAGCTGTGTTTCAAACGCTTTAAATAGCAGATACTGCTTCAGCGGGTGGTCGAATAATTTCTCAGCATCGAGAATCGCCTGCCGCAGCAATTTTGAAAATGCTTCTTGGGCATAGGGGTCATCCTGCAGCGATTGCTCAATCGTGCGGGTTACGCGGGTGACGATCAGGTCTGTCTCATTGCGGGTTTTGTCATCGCTCCAGTCTTCTGGCTGTTGCTGTTGACCCATTTTGCCCACTGCATACACGCCACTGGGCTCTGTGACCTCTACCCCCACCACATGCTTGTCCAGCAGCTTTTTCACCCGTTCGGCGTATTGGTCATAATCGACTTTCTCGCCCGCATCCTCTTGCGCCAATTGGCGTAGGCTAGAGAACTGTTTCACCGCTTCCTTGTAGTTATGGCGATCCCGATCACTAAAGCTCTTGTCTTCAAAGAAAGTGGCCGATTGCAGCGCCACTTTCAGGCAGCTGGCGAAAGCGCTCAGCGCTTTATAAAAGTCATCACGGATTTTCAGGTGCACGTCAACCAGCTCACCGCCACGTACTTCAATCTTTGGCACCAGAACCTGCCGCAATTGCTCGATGTCGCTCTTGTTTTTAACGCCAGCGAAGATGGCCCATAACTGCTTGTAGAGCTGTGGCAGGCGCTTGTATTCACTACTCATCTGATGGTAGAGACCAGCGATATCATTGATGTCGTAACCGCCCTGCGTGCGCGAGGCCAAATCTTGATATTTTTGAATGGTGGTATCGAGCTCGGCCAGAATGCCGCGATAGTCGATAAGATAGCCAAATTCCTTCTTCGAGTGCAGACGGTTGACCCGTGCAATCGCCTGAATCAGGTTGTGCGCTTTGAGCGGCTTATCTATGTACAAGACTGCATTTTTCGGTTCATCAAAGCCAGTTAGCAACTTATCCACCACAATCAGCATCTTCAACGAGTCGTCCTCGTCGAAACGTTTGATTACCGCCTTGGTGTAAGCCTGTTCATCTTGGTTGCCTACATTGTCTTTCCACCACCGGGTCACTTCCGGTGTGGTGGCCTCGTCCACAGCGGTATTGCCTTCTCGGCTATCCGGCGGGCTCATCACCACGGCAGATTCAAACAAGCCAGCTTCGTCTAGATATTTTTTGTATCTGATGGCTGAGGCCTTGCTGTCGCAGGCCAACTGGCCCTTTAAACCTTGGTCGATGTTCTTGACGAAGTGGTTGGCAATGTCCAGCGCAATCAAGCGAATGCGATCCTCCGCACCGTAAACCTGCCCTTTCTTGGAAAATTTGCGTTTTAGATCGGTCTTCTGACCTTCTGGGAGCCCTTCGGTCATTCGCTCGAACCAGCTGTCGATGGCGCGTTCATTGACCTCTAGATCCGGAATGCGCTCTTCGTACAGCAGCGGTGTCACCGCCTGGTCCTCCACCGCGCGTTGCATGGTGTAAGCATGCACAATCGGGCCAAATTTATGGGTGGTTTTGTCGTCTTTTAGCAGAGGTGTGCCGGTGAAGGCGACGAAGGCTGCATTGGGAAGCGCCTGCTTCATATGGATATGGTTTTCACCGCCCTGACTGCGGTGGCCTTCGTCGATCAACACAATGATGTCGGCGCTATTGTTCACACATTCCGGCAGTTTGATCGCGCTATTAAACTTCTGAATCAGCGAAAAAATAATCCGCTCCGTGCCTTTGCCAATCTGTTCGGCCAGACGCTTGCCCGAGGTGGCCATGGCGGCTTTTTTGTCTTTTTCACCGGCCAGCTCCCCGCCAGAGACAAAGGTTTTACTGAGCTGAGTCTCCAGATCGACTCGGTCAGTCACCACCACAATCCGGCATTGCTTTAGGCTGTCTTGAAGGATCAGCGCCTTACTTAAAAACACCATGGTGAATGACTTACCCGAACCCGTGGT
>JAUHZM010000054.1 GCA_030426005.1 Gammaproteobacteria bacterium | reverse complement strand
GCAACGTCATCGACGGAATCCAATACTTCCTCAAGGCCACGAACAAACGCAGGGATGTGTCCATACTGACCATCACTTTCACCATGCGGCGCGGGTTGCCCTGCGCCGGCTTCGGCGGAAGCATCATCAGGACCGTTCGCATACGCCACCGTAAAAGAGTCTATTAGCGTAGACGCACTTACAGTGATTTGACCGACAGGATCGGTTGGGTCCACACCACCGGCCACGCCACTGACATAGTTAGCATTCGCGGTTTGGCCTGTCACCGTGACATTGCTACCTACACCAGAAATTGTCACAGGCACATTTGAAGCACCGAGCGAAGCGCTTAAGGTCACCGAGTCCTGAAACGATGAAACCGGCACCGCATTGTCCGGCGCGTTGTAGCCTACGTCGTCGATATCCGCGATTTGCATCCCGGCAACAAAACCCGGTTCTGAAAAAGAAAATTGAATTCCGACAACATCAGACGATTGTGCTGACGCCATTCCCACCGTTAGGAAATTGGCACCATAAATGCCGTTAGTCTGAGTATTAATATTTAAACCGGCGGGATCATTATCACATGCACCAATTGCGGTTACATTCGGCGGGCAAACGAAGTTAGAGTCGAAATTCCGGCCATTCGGATCAACCAGAGTAGCGGTGACTACCACTGATTGGGGATTACCGGCTCCGTCGGTGTAGTTGACCGTGTAGTTTTGACTGACGCCATCCGTATTATTGGTGTTGAGCCACTCGTTCCCAGTACCGGGGCTACCCGACCAAGTGAAGTTCGCTGGTGAACTGTCGGCTGGGCATGTTTGTGCATTGGCTAGATGTACCGACGACGAAAAAATCCCCAATAAGACCAGAACTCTAGCCAGTTTACTTGCCGAAATTCGAAGTGCGTTTGCACAGAGCGTAGAACCGCCACCCAAACGACTGTCTCTCATAGATTCCCCCCAAGGACTTATGTTCGACCACCAACAAACAGCGCTCAGCTACCACTGAGTGCAAATAGTTAGGGGAATAAGGAATACGTGGCGAACAGTAATGACAGCTTGCGACGCGGTCGCGAGCAATCACTCACCAGTCAGGAAAGTGCGCATACGCGCAATCCTGCTGACAGTCTTGCTTAGCCGGCTCAGTTGTTCTCATGCCCGTCAAGGCAAGGAACCAATATATCGCTGGCGCAGATGATCCCCCCACAGAACCTATCCCCTTTTAGCAACTCCAACTTACCTAATTGTGACCAAAGCCGCAAGTCGAAATTGCACCACCAACCGGACAGACGCTATACATTTGTCGACCAATGCGTGCCACCATCAGAGCCTTAAACTTCCTCCCCATATATATTTTAGATACACATATATACACATTAAAGTAAATATACTGTCTTATGTGTAATAAATTGTATATAATTGAATTATGAATTCAGGTAAAACTCTATCGCAAACCCTAGGCGAGCGGCTTAAGCAAGCAAGACTCAACCAGGATTTAACACAATCACAACTTGCTGAACTAGCTGGTGTATCTAGGCGATCTGTCTTGAATGCCGAAAAAGGTAAAACCCAACTGGAGACCTTCGTCTCACTTTTGGTTGCTCTGGGTCTGACTGAAAACCTAGAACATATGATTCCAACCTCAGTTGTATCACCTGTGCAGCTTGCCAAATTACAAGGCAAACGTCGGCAACGCGCATCAGGCAAATCAACCGCCGACAACTCAGATTTACCGACATGGTAACCGAAGCTATCAGGGTCAGCCTGGACGGCAAAGATATCGGCGCGGTGAGCTACGATTCCGACTCAGGAATCGGCGCATTCGAGTACACGCGAACTGCGATTCAACGCGGCATTGAGTTGTCTCCCATCAAAATGCCACTGTCGGAACAAATTTATAGCTTTCCAAACCTACTCGGCACACCGTTTTATGGCCTACCAGGTATGATTGCCGACTCCCTTCCAGATGACTTCGGAAATGCAGTGCTGAATGCTTGGGTGGCCAGTCAAGGTCGGCAACCTAGTGAAATTACTCCATTACAGCGACTGCAGTTTACGGGCAAACGCGGCATGGGCGCGCTCGAGTATCTACCAGCGACTCGTCTCAAAGGCTTGAATGCCTCACAACAAGTCCAAATTGACTCGCTTGTAAGCATTGCTCAGGAAATACTTGATGCGCGCAGCGAGTTCGAAGTGCATTTGGCTCAGAGTGGGCAGGAAGACCGCGAAGCCATGCTAGCCCTGTTGTCGGTCGGAATGAGCGCTGGCGGGGCCAGACCCAAAGCCGTCCTGGCATTCAATTCAGACTTCACACAGGTTCGCTCTGGACAAACCGACGTTCCGCCAGGGTTTACTCACTACCTGATGAAATTCGATGGTGTTAGCGAACATCATACTGACCGTGAAACCTTTGGCGACCCAATGGGCTACGGTGCAATGGAGTACGTGTATGCCTTGATGGCAAAACGCTGTGAAATCGACATGATGCCCTGCCAATTATTGGTCGAAGGCAACCGTCGCCACTTTATTACTCAGCGTTTTGACCGACTCGGCAACACCAAGCGACACGTACAAACCCTGAACGGTATGGACCACGTGAATTACAAACTTCCCGGCAGCTATTCTTATGCCGAGTTATTTGCACTGGCTCGACGACTCAAATTAAAGCCGGACGAAGCGCTGCAGTTATTTCGTCGTATGGTCTTCAACGTGGTCTCACGCAACCATGACGACCACGCCAAAAATTTCGCTTTTATTCTGAATGAACAAGGCCGCTGGCAACTGGCACCCGCTTATGACGTCGCGTACAGCTACAAGCCCGGCAGTAAATGGGTCAACAGTCACTGGATGACACTGAACGGCAAGCGAGATGGGTTTAATCGTGAAGATTTCTACGCATTTGAACAGCTCAGCTCCCTATTTAAACGGCGAACCATCGACCGAATTATCGATCAGACGGTGGCCGAACTCAGCAACTGGCCCGTGTTAGCACGCGAGCATGATGTACCGGCTTCATTGGTAAACGAAGTCGCCAAAAATTTGCGTTTGGATCTCTAAAAGCTCACCGAACTCGATAGTCATTCTGCGACATAAGGTCTAAACCGCACGGCAATGCCTCAATCCAGTCCAAAAACGCATTGACCATTTTAGCCCCTTTGAACGATCGACCATGTTGCGGCACCATCCACTGCACGTCCAGCGTGCGAACCATATTTGCCCAATACCGACACACCTTATTGCTGTTCATGTAACGCTGATGAAAGCCTTTCATTGTCGGAATTGCCTCTTCCAAAGACGAAAATGGCTGATCCAAGTTTTCGTGCGTTAGGTTAGCCCCCATATCACCAGAAAAGAGAATTTTACTCAACGGGTCATAAAACTGAAAGTTGCCCTCCGAATGTAGAAAATGCGCCGGAATCGCCTTGATAATCGTGTTGCCCAACGGAATGTCCATACCACGATCCGGAATCGAAATGATGCGATTCTCCATTTGCCCGGCACGCGAAAAATGCGGAATGAATCGCTCCCAAATTTCAGGGCAGACTAACTTGCACTTCGTGCCATTCATCCAACGATTAATCGATGCAACAATATCCGGATCCTGATGTGAGGCCAGCACGTAAGCCAACTCACGACTGTTCACATGTTTATTCATCTCCATAAACAACCCGGTGTAAGTCAATTCACCACCCGGATCAAGTAGTGCAGCAGCACCACTGTTCGCGATTAAAAACTGATTAGACTGCACGCTATTGTCGTCAGAAACTAGATCGTTAAACGCGATATTAAGATGTTCACCCTGTTCAAATAACTTGATACTCATTTTTTATTTGCCCTTACTGCAACCAAAGAGCGCTGAGTTTAGGTGGAATTAACGAGCATAAAATTGACATAAGTCAAATTGAGGGTAAATGTTGTCTGCCTAATCCTTAAAAACCAAATGACCTGATCAGACTTACTTCTGATAGACTTTATAGTCCATCTAGGGAGCCAACTGAGAGAAACTAGTCTGTCATGAAGATCGCTATCATCATTCCAGCCTATAACGAAGCAGCCAGTATCTACGACACCATCAAGGAATATCAATCCGTCTTCCCGCGAGCCTCTGTCGTCGCGATTGACAATAACTCCACTGACAATACACATCAGGAAATCGAGCGAGCATTACGCAGAGATCAAGACGTAGTAGTGACGGAGCTCAAACAAGGCAAAGGTTACGCCGTATCAGCTGGTCTGTCACGCGTCGATGCCGATGCCTACATTATGATTGACGGCGACTTAACCTATCCGGCAGAGGATGCCAGACGTTGCTTGGAACTCTTAATTCAAGGTCGCCACGACATTGTCATAGGCGACCGTTTATCGACCGGTTCATATCATGCACAGAACCATCGTTTAGGGCACAGCAGTGGCAACTACGCACTTACCAAGCTGATCTCATTCATCGCTAATTACCGATTCAAAGACGTTGAAAGCGGCATGCGTGTAATGTCCAGGCCTTTTGTTCGCATGGTCGCATTGCGCAGTAAAGGGTTCCAGTTGGAACCTGAATTAACCCTGTATGGCGCGCATATTGAGGCCGATATTCGAGAGCTTCCAATATCCTACCGTGCCCGCATGGATGGCTCCGAATCGAAGTTAGATACGATCAAAGACGGAATTCGGATCGTTCGCTATGTGTTTTCTGAGTGGATTTATTATCGCCCATTTCAGGCACTGTCGATCATGTTTGTCATTTCCGCAATGATCAGCGGCTTAGCGTTATACCGCCCGGGGTATGATCTGCTCAAATATGGTGAACTCACCGCGCCTTACGTCGGTAGCTACATGGTCGGTGGGCTATTTGCGACGTTCTGTGGTATTTCAGCTGTAGTTGGCATGATCATGCAAAGCGTGATATCCAGCTCAAAACGTCGAGACATCGCGCTATTCAAAGAGCAGCGACGCCATTGGAATGCCAAACTGGATGCCAGCCTGAAGTCCAAAAAGAGCAGAAAGTCATCGAGTCACGACGAGTCAACACGCGAATTCTGAAGCGCCAACCTCAATTGACACGACAGAGCTCCATGACATCATGGCGATTGACGCGCAGTGATTTGCACTCTCCGATCTCAGCGTTCACACCTACTCGCTTCAAACTTTGCACCCCTCCCAGCCGTTCGGTCAGATGCCGCAAGACAAAAAGTGGTTTCTTGTGCGCAAGATGATCACTTACTAGGCCTTTTCCCTTTAACGATAATTGCTCATTCGGACGTAAGTGTAAATTCCCATCAATTCGCACAAACTTAGTCGAAGCCGGAAAAGATGGGATGATGTAAGCCATCGGACTATCGCCAGCCATCACCACCAATGAATCTTGAAAATCAGCCTGTAGATCCCACTCGGTCTGAATCTCGATATACGACTCACCCCAGGCAACCCGGCCATATGCAAACGGCTGCATCAGCAAGCTCAGGCAAATCACGATACCAAGAAAAGCACTAGCCCGAACACCGACCGTCGGTATTAACCTCTCCAACAAAATCAAAATGACCGGTCCGGCTAATAACTCTAATGGCATGAGGTATCGATAAATCGAAAACAAATAGGCCCAGCTAATGAAACTAATCGCGAAAAACACTAAAAGCAAATTTGAGGACGACGTAACGTCCAACGAGCTGCCTCTAAACCAAAGCCTGACTGCCATCCCACGCAATGTCAGCGCTGTGAAAAGCACATAGATCACCAAGAATCGATAGTCAGTGAACGGTACTTCAATCACTCGCAATGGGTTGAGACTAAATATAATTGGCCAGATAATAAAAGCCCCAAAGTCAGCAGGTAGGAATCGACGGTCTTGCAGAATTCGTGCTTCGAGCCACTCCGACTGAAATATATTGTTGTAGAACGGAAAAAGAGGGTTCTGATAATTCGACCACATTTCCCAAAACCAGTATCCACCGCTGATTGCGGTGCCGACTAAGCCCGATATACCGAACAACAGAATACTGAGAAATCGATCCATCCAGGGCCCGCGGACAAAAAATAGCGCTGTCGCTGCGCCGATAGCGAAGGCAGCCACGGTAAGTTTAAGTCCCACGCCGAGCCCTAAAATAGTGCCTGCGAAAGCTAACAAGCTTCGTGCGGACGTACCCTTTGATTCAGAGTCCGCATACTTGATTAACAATAAAAGCGCGCTCAACACAAACAGGCTGACAAGATTGTCGTTCATTGTGCCGCCAAGTTCCCCGACGAAGCTCGGCGACCAGGCGCCGAACAGCACAGCAATCAATCCACCAACCCAGCGCACGGTGACCGTACTCTGTTTGGTTAAGTGCAGAAAAATTCGCAGCACAAATACTAGGTTGATGCCATGTATGACCCCTAAAACAAAACCTACTGACTTGGCAGAGCAGCACTGCATTAAGCCGTAAAACGGGAAGTCTAGGATAGGGTTTAAAAAACTTTGTAGCTGAGCCGGTGCCAAATCCAGATTAGAGCGATCATTTAAGAAGCTGTAAGCGTTGTAAACGTGGTAATTGCGGAAGTCCCAGTTAACGTCCTGTCCAAGGTGAACGGCCCAGAAACCGCACATGATAGGCACACCAAGCGAACAAATTAAAATCAACCAACGATTAATTGACATAGGCTCTGACTGATTCAAACACGACTATCCAATCTGCGTCTAATCCAGTCACTCTGGTCGAGTAGCCACCAGTAACAAATTCTTACCAATTGGCGGCCGGACTAGTCCCTCTAAACGTCGCATAATCGGCACTACATACTGATCATAAGTTTTAACGTTGTCGCTCACCACCGTGTTTTTCATCCATTTAAAGTACACCAGCCACGGCAAAATTCCAGCGACATCAAAGTAATGCAGACGTTTAACTGAAAAACCCGCCGACTGCACCGCTGCTTTAAGTGTTTGTCTATGGTAGCGACGAAAATGCCCGACTTGCTGGTCCAACCGGCTGTACAACCATTGCAAAGCCGGAACGAAAATCAGCAAATGCCCACCAGGTGCCAAAGCCTGGTAAGCGCGCTCCAACTCAGCAATATCGTCTTCAATATGTTCGAGGACATTGACGTAGAGTATCGAATCAAATGCATCAACTTTTGGCCCATCACCGAAAAAACAATGATGTAACGTCACATTAGAAAAGCTCGATAAACGAGACGCCAATACCGGAAACATGTTTGATGAAGGCTCGTACGCATGCAAATCCGTGACACCCTTTTCCAGAACTAACTTACTCACGCAGCCCGTCCCAGCACCGACCTCTGCAACACGCTTGCCAATAAATTGAGCAAACTCGTCACAGATCCAGCCGTGGTAATTGACCGCCGAGGACATCGCTTCCAAATCTCTGCCGAAGTATTCATTCTCGCTTGTATCAGTCAAAATAAGTCTCTATGCCTTTTACTGATTCCCGTGGTCACTTACTAGAACACAGTGTAAATGTTTTATAATAAGGATTAAAGTTGAGCGCCCTACTGGCACTAACAAACCAGAATTTAGTTCGAAGAACAATGCCTCGAAAAGTAGATAACACGATAGTGCCACGAAACCCGGTTGCGCCAGCAGCGTCACAACGTCGAGCTGGCGTGCATGAACGTAGCCGCTCTGCCGAACGCCAGCAACAACGTCATCATGTCAAGTCCATGACCGAAGACTGGCGCGAAGATCTCGAATTTGAAGAATCCCTCAAGTCCGACGCTGACGAGGAGTCTTAACCAAATTCGTCAACACCAATTAGCCAGTATCGCGCGGCGTTTCAGCCGAGACCATATCCAAATAAACCATCATCCTCACTGTTTATAATTTTGGCTTGACTTGTTATAAAATACTGTATATTTATACAGCTTACCTAACCAACAACAGAGGAATCTATCATGATCGGCTACGTTACACTTGGCACCAACGACCTACCCAGAGCAGTCAAATATTACGACGAATTGTTTGGCTCGCTGGGAATCAAACGCTTTATGGAAGAGGAAAATTATTTCGTTGCATGGGCACCGTCCCCCGAGCAACCTTCTGTCGCAGTCTCGGTGCCGTTCAACCAAGAAGCGGCAACGGTTGGCAATGGAACCATGGTCGCATTATTAATGGAGTCGCCACAGCAGGTTGACGCCTTTTATGCAAAAGCAATCGAGTTGGGCGGAACGGATGAAGGTAAGCCCGGCTTCCGACCTGCTGACGCCACGAGTGGATTTTATGCCGGTTACTTTAGAGATCTCGATGGAAATAAGCTAAACGCTTTTTGCTTGGCTTAACATCAAACATTATCTCAAGCTGAATTCCGCGTAAGTGTTCAGCTTGAGATGTTAGCAACTCAAGCCTAGGGCCGTAGAAGCAGAGGAAGGCTGATACTGGCTAAATCTGAGGAGCTGTGTTTAACTTGTTGCATACTGACGATCGAAACCGCTAGTAAGCGCCCAACAAGCTCATGACTCAATGTCTAAATTGCGAAACTCAAGTTGAAGGCAATTACTGCCCTGAGTGTGGTCAGGCGGCGACGACCGATCGGGTTACCTTAAAGCGACTGTTACAACCCGAATTTCTATCCGGCGTATTCAATTTCAACCGTGGTTTCCTGGCGGCCTGCATCTCGCTGCTCTATCGCCCGGGTCACCTCGCTATGGACTATTTGCGCGGTCAACGCAAACGCTACTTCAATTTCATCGGACTACTGCTGGTTTTATTGGCGATCGAAGCGTTGATATGGAGCTTATCGACCAATTCACCAGTCACCTTTATCTCACAAGCTTTTGAAGCGTCCCTGCGCCAAAATTCTGGGTTCGCTGGATTTGATAGTAAGAATGTAGAGACCGTTCTCTACAATCAGCGTCTACTTTATTTGTTCGGCGTGCCCGTCGCGGCGCTACTACCGTGGTTATTTGCTAGACGCCTCAAGCTTAACTTTGCTGAACATATGGTTGTAGCCACGTTCATGCTCGCCTTAAGCACATTGTACGCGATGCTTCTTATCGACTGGATTGGATTATTACCACTGGCATTCGAGCACTACGTTACGTTTTATTCTTTCTCAGTATTGCCCGTGTTGTTTATGAATATACTCATGTACTGGCAGCTACTCGGCTACGGTCAATACGCATTTCTTTTGCGGGCCATTCTGGCTATTGTGTGTGCAATCTGGGTCAACATCACCGTAACCTTGTTTATGGGTTTGGCTCTGTGGTTGGTCATCAAACCTGCCTAATAAACACCTTGAGATTTTCAGGTCCGAGACAGCCACGTAACTGAAACCACGAGCACAAATATCTGTACATAACGCTTTAAGCATTCAGCGATGTGCCCGGCTAATTGCGGTTCTATCTGAAATGCCGCATTTAGCGTTGCAAACCAGGTTTGAGCATGGGTATGACTGTTAGCGTAATCATCATTCAGATGAAATTGCGCAATCAGTCCGTCAGCCAGTGACACTGCGTCCTGCCACAGTTCGCTTACCTGCACATTGGGAGGATAGTTGTCCGCCACACCCAGCAAGATCAGCATCAGCAACACGGCAACCGCGCCAAATCCCATCGCGGAACCAGCTTTGTTTTGAAAATATTGTGTTCGCATCATCTACACCAATTCGACGGACTCAGGCTTACGTAAAAATGCCGTCGCCAAGACTAATAAACTCGCAGGAAATACAATCACCACTACAAAGTGGAATATCACCGACAACTCAAAGATTCCTTGAACCAAGGTCAATACTGCAAAGACACGCCAGATCAATGGCAGGTCGGTTTTGCCACGTAATAGAATTACTGCAAGTAGAATGTCGAGCACACCGGCCACGATCAAACTTCCCACTCCGATAACAATCGCCGAGATAACCAGTGTTGACTCTGCTGAACGAAAACGTTGCTCTGACACGACCGCGGTCCAGATATCGAAAAAGATGGTCGCCAGAAAAATAATATTCACAGCGATCATCAGATAAATCAGAATATCTACCTTCTTGAAATTTAGCTGGTCATTGAGAATTCGCTTTAAACTCAAATAAACGTAAATTGTGAGCACTGCCGACACCACAAAAATGGCATCACTAAAATTCAAGGTCTGGATGTTGTAGCTCACTGATTGGCTCAACCCGTCAATCCCGGGCAGAAACTCACTCAACCAGTAAACAGGAAATAAAAACGCGAGTAGTGCGGCCGCGATACCTGGCCACAAGTAGTCGTAATCTTGCATTAGCTTGCTCCGATTAATTTGATTCATTCAGTGGTTTCGGATGAGGCGACATACTCAAGGATATCCCCCGGTTGACAGTTCAGCTCGCGACATAGGGCGGCCAAAGTGGAGAACCTCACTGCTTTCACCTTGCCGGTTTTTAGCAGTGACAAATTGGTTGTCGAGATGCCGATTCGCTGCGAAAGCTCTTTAAGCGAAATCTTGTTCTTCGCCATCTCTACGTCTAAGTTAATCCGAATTTCCATGTTGGTAAGATAAACCTTAATTTTATCTATTTCAACATTTATTTTATGTTTATCGTAAATTTATTAACTCAAAAGATAAATATCACTTAGGTGATTTATTTAATTGGCAATGTCACCCTACATTTTTGTAGGGTGGAATCACCAACTCCACGACTTCTACCCAAAGATTAGGTCACGTAGAATTGTTTCTGTCGCCGAATTTACACAACGAAATACACAAGGAATAACGCGCAATGATCAAAAAAATTACCTGTCTATCACTGATCGCTCTACTCTCTGCCTGTGGTGGAGAATCGACAGCACCGCAAAATCAAAACGAACCCAAACCTGTGAGTAGCAGCCATTCAAACTTGGGTAGATTTCTATCTCAATCACAGATTTGCGAAATCCTCAGTATGGATGCACTAGCGACCTTCGCCACCAGCCAGCCCGAAATAAACCAGGAAGCGTCGGCCTACCGTGATACGTACACCTGTACATATTCCTGGCCACGCCCAGATGCCGAGGAAAGACAGAAGAAAATGTTCGAAGCCACAATGGCATCGATGCGTGGTGAGGGCGAAATGCCTTCAATGCGAGAAAGAGTGACCGATTACCAAATCACAATCAGCGCCAAAAAGAGCCAACGACAAGCGAGCACCTTTGTCCCACCGGTACTAAGCGAAGCACAGATGCAGGCGCAAATTGAGGCTGCGAAGAAACGGACTGCGAAACAACTAACAGAAGAGCAAAAAGCCGTAGCTGGGGACGCAGCCGATGACATGGTGGAGCGTCTAATTCGCAAAAACAACGAAAACCAACCTGTTACCGGCGTCGGTGATGCAGCGTATTGGTCTAATCTGTCGGTCGGTTCTTTACAGGTCCTAGCCGGCGATATTGAATTAAGCATCAGCCCAATATTGGCTGATACCAAGCAAGCCGATATTGAGAATGCCAAACGGATTGCGACTACGCTTCTCGATGACTGAGTAGTCTATGTGAGCGGAGCACTGCAGCGCTATCAGCGCTCCGCCGCGTAAATTGATGCGCAGAATCAGGCTCGAACTGTCACATATGCTTGTCGCTTATTATCGACATAACACAAAGGAGTTAAACGCCTAAGCAAAACTTGACACAGATCAAGCCGACCAGGCTCACATCGCACTACTGTTTCCCATGACAACGAAGTTAACCAGACCTTTCAGAGGAAACAAATTATGAAGCGATCAATTCTAGTTGCCGCCCTACTTTCAACATTACCTTTCGCATCAGCGAGTGCCTACGAGGCTGGTGATCTGATTCTACGCGCCGGAGCGGCGAACGCTAACCCAGATGCCTCGAGCAGTGAAGTACGTCTTGCCGGTGCCGGCATCGCGGGTTCCAGCGTTGATGTTGATGACAACACTCAATTGGGCTTAACCGGCACGTACATGATTAGTGATTCACTGGGCATTGGCCTGTTGGCAGCAACCCCATTCAAACACGAAGTCTCAGCTAGCGGAATCGGCATCAGCAAAGTCGCTACAGTTGAGCATCTGCCACCGACACTGACGCTGCAATACTTTCCAATTAAAGGCGACACACCCGTTCAACCCTACTTTGGACTTGGCGTGAACTACACCACATTCTTTTCCGAAGAAACATCAGACGAACTAAACGGGGCACTAGGCGACAGCGACATCAGTCTGGACGATTCATTTGGCCTAGCTCTGGAAGCCGGGGTCGATGTGGCGCTCAATCAAAACTGGATCTTCAACGCCGCTATCTGGCGATTAGACCTGGATACTGACGCTACGATAAATTCACCGGCCGGTCAGGTCACCGTGGACGTCGAAGTGGACCCTTGGGTATACATGTTAGGACTTGGTTACAAATTCTAAAGACTGCCCGCATCATGAGGAGCGTTTATTCGCTCCTCATGATCACAACCTTACCCGCCGCCCCGTTCTGTTCTCTCACCAATCAACAGCTACCTACCTACTCTTCTACATGGCCATCTGGCCAGTTGGTCTCGACTTCGCGTTCTTGTAAGTTAGGCTCCCCCCCTAACTAAAAGAATGAGCGCCATGAAAAACAACTTACATTTACTGTGTAAGTCGCTTCTACTTCTGCTTGTAAGCACTGCCAGCACACTCACAACGGCACATAATAAAGTCGTGGTCATCCCGATGTCAGGCGAAGACCTTAAACCACTCAACAATGTGATCTCCGTCAGCCCAGCAAACGGCGACTTCACGGACCCAGTCGCGGCTATCAATTCAATCAGCGATGCCGCCTTCGACAACCCGTATACGATCGTAATTGGGCCGGGCTTGTATGAATTATCAGAACCGTTAGAGATGAAATCCTACGTGGATATCGTAGGTTCTGGTAACAATGCGACCGTGCTGGAAGGGTCCTTCTCGGGCACTTCAGCCACCTCTGTTGCATCGGCAGTGGTGTCAGGTGCACCCGCTGCGTCGATCTCCGACTTAGCCATCGTGAATAATGGCGGGCCTGAGTCAATAAGTATCGCCTTGGCAAAACCAAGCGGCACAGTCAGCAACATTAGATTAGAAGTTAGAAATGGCAACACTGTCTACGCACTTTATGGCAATGCTGTCTCACCGAAACTAGAGAACCTGACGATTGATGTTAGTAATGCTGCCGGTAATCAGTATGGTATTTATCTGAGTTCTTCACGCAGCCAAATCATCGGCCCCAATATTTCGATCAGCGGCGGACTGGGCGTCGATTATGGCATGTATCTAAATGCGGGCGACTTTCTGGTGGATTCCGCCGATATTCGAGTCCAGGACGGCACACAGCAACGAGGCATCTATTTAAATACCGGTGGACTTGTTGTTGGCGATTCTCAAATCCTAATAAGTGACGCCACCATCCGACAAGAGGCAATCTACGCGAATGCCGCTGCAACGATGCAGATTTCTAATGTCAATATTTCAATGGATCCTCGTACGGGCGTATCAATTAGCCAATATGGAATTTTTAG
>JAUHZM010000352.1 GCA_030426005.1 Gammaproteobacteria bacterium | reverse complement strand
GACGTCAGACATCGCTCCGAAAGCATGAACATCCGATCATTGATCACCTTCACGGCAATGATCTTTCCACATTCTGGGGGTATAGTCGCACTGCCTGCGGCATCTCGTGCTCGGCCAATTGCGGCTTTCACATCAGCCTCGGCGATCAGTGGCTCCGGCTTTACGGCCGTATTCGCGCTTTGCTGGTTGGCAGCATCGACCGCCAGGCTTAGACTGTAGGTCAGCAACAACAGGAAAAAAGAAATCAGTTTCATAGTGGATACAATATTATTAAACGAGTGCCAAGCTTGCCCACCGCGATGCCGGCACACCATGGAG
This sequence comes from Gammaproteobacteria bacterium, assembly GCA_030426005.1. GTDB lineage: Bacteria > Pseudomonadota > Gammaproteobacteria > Arenicellales > Arenicellaceae > Arenicella. The sequence goes on along the minus strand of JAUHZM010000352.1, from coordinate 2,401 downwards.
AATACCTCTTTTTTGGCTGACGATTTCCTGACCATGTCGCAAAGCGCACTTAAAACCGTGAAATACTGAAATGACCATTCCGCCATACCAGTTCGGACCCTGGCAGTTCGATAGCCAGACTAACACCTTGCTGAATACCGATCAGGGGACGTTGACCAGTCTGGAGCCCAAGGTCGGTGATTTACTGAGTTGTCTGATTGATGCCGATGGCAATGTGGTGGATCGAGCGCAGTTACAAAATCAGCTGTGGAATGACCGTGTGGTTGGTGAAGACACACTGGCACGCACCGTTTCCAAATTACGTGCCGCATTAGGTGACGACGCGTCCGCGCCAAACTACATTCGCACCATCCCCAAGCGCGGATACCAGTTTTGTGCCCCCGTCTCACGACCCGTTTCAGACGTATCACTTCGCAAACGCATCGGATTTATGGTCGCTGCAGTGCTCATGCTAGGCATTGTGTCTTTGCTGCTTACTCTAGATCGCTCGGCCACTGATGATAGTCCGATCACAGCACGCCTGGAACGTGCAGATGGTTTGTATATGCGCTTTGAGGAGCAGAGCAACGAAGCCGCTTTGGCTATTTACGAATCTGTGTTGGCTTCGCAACCCAACAACACGCGCGCCCAGGCCGGGGTCGCCAACGCCATGGTCCAACGCGTAGTTCGATGGCCTGAGCAACGTTTTTCTGAGAGCACATCCTCACCGTCAGTCGCAAAGGCGTTAAGTTCTGGTCAATTAAACACCTCGGAAGCACGCATGCTGCTCGAACGGGCACGACGCATCGCTGAAAAAGCGGTCCGCCATACACCCAACAGCACCTACGCATTAAAATCGCTGGGGTTTGTGTACTCCGCCGAGGGCAATCTAGATCAGGCAATTGAACAGTATCAAAAAGCCATCCGCATTGACCCAAATGAGTGGCGCTCCTTAATCAATTTGGGTGAGATTTATCAGATTCGCCAAGATCCTAAAGCTGCACTTAGTCACTTTATACTGGCCTATGACGCCATGCAGTCGCAATTCGCCGTCGAGCCGCAACATGTTGGTCCGTGGCAGCCCGCACTAGGCTTGGTGATCGCAGATTTACAGCTGCAAACGGGTGACCGGGCGGCCGCTATCGCGTGGTACCAAAATGTGCTTGAGATCACGCCGTTCGAACCGACTGCATCCAATCAACTGGTGTTGCAGCTCAAAGCCACGGGGCAGACACAGCAAGCCGAGGAAGTGTGTCGGTCGTACGCGCGCAAACTTGATCCATTGCCCGCCTGCACGGAGTCAACTCACGATGTACAATAAAAACTCGGATGTCGCCAAATATTGCTGTTCAGCTTGAGTTCAGTTTGTCTGGTGCATAATCATGCGAGAACAGGCAACGTTTGCCTGTCGCGTAATGAGGTAATAAATGATGCGTTCACTTTTTCGAGCAAGCTTTATCACTCTGTTAATCCTGGCTGTCAGCAGCTGGAGCACGGTCTTTGCACAAGAGTCGGAGTATGAGGAATTAAGTCAGGGCGAACTTGAACAGCTGTTATCACCGATCGCACTGTATCCAGATACGATCTTGTCACACATTTTGATTGCCGCTACCTACCCATTGGAAGTGGTACAGGCCGAGCGTTGGAGTAAAGACCACCCAGAGCTCGAAGGGTCTGCCGCGGTCGAAGCCGTTTCCGAAATGGACTGGGATCCGAGTGTGCAAGCCCTAGTCGCATTTCCAAACATATTGCAGCGCATGAGTGAAGATCTCGACTGGACGCAATCCCTGGGCGAAGCATTTTTGGATAACGAAGAGCGTGTACTGGCCAGCATTCAAGATTTGCGTCAACTCGCCGCCGACGCCGGTAGTCTGGACGAGCTTGATAAGCTCCGTGTCTCTCGTGACGCCGACCAAATTATTATCCAGCCCATTGAAGAACGCGTCGTCTACATTCCCTACTATGATACCCGCCGTGTGTATGGTAACTGGCGATGGTCAATGTACGACCCGATCTACTGGGACTACCCTTACGCCTACGATTACTATGCGCGTCATGATCGCCGACGCTTCTACTGGGGTCCACGGGTGTCGATTTCATTCGGATTCTTTTTCAACACGTTTTCGTGGCATGACCGTCACATCGTGCGAATCAATCATCGCTATTACCGTCCTTACGACTACTACAATTATCGTCAAATCGTACGGCACCAGCATGGTCAGCGCTGGCACCACAATCCGCACCATCGGCGCGGTGTAAGCTATCGTAACCAACGTGTTCGCAATCACTATGTATCGGACCGACGCAACCTGAATCGCGACGGTGATCACCACCAACGTCATCCTGAACGATCTCGAACGCAACGTAACAGCGCATACGGAGACGGTTTAGAGCGGCACTTCCGTGATCGCCAACAACAATC
>JAUHZM010000053.1 GCA_030426005.1 Gammaproteobacteria bacterium | reverse complement strand
GTGGCTTCGCGATTCTGGTACGACCAGATGAAGGTTTTGCCGACAGTGGTATTCGGTTACTTGGTTATGGCGAAAGTTCCGATGCCCATCATATGTCGCATCCACATCCGGATGGACTGGGCGCTAGGTTGGCGATGGAGCAAGCGTTGACACGTGCGCAAGTAGGTCCAGAGCAAATCGATTACATTAACCTGCACGGCACCTCGAGTCGCGCTAATGACCTGATCGAAGGTCAACTGATTGCCAAGATGTTTCCAAAATCGACGCAGGTTTCATCCACCAAAGCCTGGATGGGCCACACTCTGGGTGCTGCGGGTATCACCGAAGCGTTGATTGCCGTGGATGCTTTACAGCGCGGCGTGATTCCGGGGTCGTTAAATCTGGCCGAATTAGACAATGAACTCGATCTGTCGGTGCAAGCGGAAAACATAACGCGCGAGATGCACTACGTGCTGTCGAATTCATTTGGGTTTGGTGGCAACAATTGCTGCCTAGTGTTTGGGAGAGTGGCATGAGTGAGTTCGAATTCAGCGTCCTCGGTATCGGTGCCTGGGGACTAAGCGCACGTAGTTGGTCAGACCTGAAAGCTTTGATGGCTGGCAACCCAATCGAAGATGATGGCAGTAAAGGACCCAAACCGGAATTAATCCCGGCCAATGAACGTCGGCGCGCACCGCTGCCAGTTCGTCTGGCCGTCGAGACCTCAGCGCAAGCTTGTAGTGCCGCACAGCTGGATCCGGCCACAGTGGGCTGTGTGTTCGTGTCCGGCTTAGGTGATACCGCGTTAACCGACTACATGTGCAAAGTGCTTGCTGGCGACAACAAGGCGCTATCGCCAACCAAGTTCCACAACTCTGTGCATAACGCGGCGGCAGGCTACTGGACCATCAGTACGGGTTGCACCGAAGCCGCCAATTCTGTTGCTGGATTCAATGAGTCCGTGTCGCTGACCCTGATGGAGGCGTTGATTCAGGCCGAGGCAGAGCAGCGCCCGTTGTTGTTAACGTTTTACGATGCCCCGGTTTCAGCAGTCTTACAGCCTTTGTTAAAGAATCCGTATCCGTTTTCCGTGTCATTAGTGATTTCGCCCGCGAGCTTGGCACCTGCTGACGCAAAGCGCTACTCAGCGAGCATCACGGAGACGGCTGCAAGCTGGCCCGAGGCAGATTGGCCAGAATCACTGCAGGAGTGCTACCAAACCAACCCGGTGGCGCGCATTCTTAGCGTGTTGGCCCTGTTAACCGGCCAGACCAACTCGGTCACAATGCCGCTAAGTTCAGCCACCGCCTTGACGGTTACGCCCGCGGATTAGAACCATGAGCGTGCTGCATAAAGACGTGATCATAGCGGGCGGGGGCCTGGCGGGCTTGAGTTTGGCATACCAATTACATCAGGCCAGTCCAGAGTTGGATATCGCGGTGATCGAGCGTAACCAGTTTCCGGTGCCGGAGAAAACCGCTAAGGTCGGCGAGTCCACGGTTGAGATCGGTTCGCGCTATCTCAAGACCACACTCAATATGGGCCAGCATTTTACCGAACGCCATCTACGTAAACACGGTTTACGGTGTTTCTTTGGTACGCCGCAATCGGATTTCAGCCAGCAGGACGAGCTCGGTGTGAGTGAGTTATTTGGCATTCCGACCTATCAAATTGATCGAGGTGCGATCGAAAACCACCTGCAAAAGGCCGTTACCAGCCGCGGGGTTACCGTGCTTGATGGTGTGACCACCTCAGCATTGGATGTCAGTCAGAAACAAAAGCGGGTTAGCGTTCAGGGCTCACAAGGTGAACAGATCATTCAAGCACCTTGGCTGGTGGATGCGGCTGGTCGGCAAGCATTGGTTAAAAAACAATTCGACCTTGCCAAACCCAATCCGCACAAAGGCAACGCCTTATGGTTTCGGGTCGATAAGCAGATCAAGTTGGATTCTTGGTCGAGCAATGCGGACTGGCAGGGGCGTATCAAGCAAGCCAACACCCGTTGGCTGAGTACCAACCACCTGATGGGGCCGGGCTATTGGGTGTGGATTATTCCGTTGGACAACGGCGCGACCAGTATCGGCATTGTGATGGACGATACCGCGTTTGAAGCGCACGACTTTTCCAACTTCGACAGCACGCTGCGCTGGCTCCAGCAACACCATCCACGTTGTGCCGAGGAAGTCTCGGATGCCAACGTCCTGGATTATGTGGTCATACGCGACTACGCCCAGAGCTGCAAACAACTGTTCTCCGACCAAGGTTGGGGTTTAACCGGTGAGTCGGGTGTATTTGCAGACCCATTTTATTCGCCTGGCAGTGACTTTATCGCGTTTAACAACTGTTTTTTGACGCGTTTGATCAGTGATGATTTTGCGGGTCAGGACATTCGCTTACAAAGTCGCTTATTCGAATCCATTAACCAATCATTTTTCGACAGTACCTTGTCGCTCTACACCGGCGAATATGGCGGCTTCGGCGATCGGCGCATGATGTCACTCAAGCTGGTGTGGGATTATGCGTACTATTGGGGCGTGTTAAGTCTGTTGTTTTTCCGCGATGCGATTACCGATGTTGATCTTATGCGGCAATTGAATCGACCACTGAAACAGGCACAAATGCTGAATCAGACTGTGCAAGCCGCGTTTCGCGAACGCGCTAAAAAGCGCTTAGTGTTGCCGGCGCAAGGCGTGTTTATGAATCAGTTTAACGTGCCGTGTTTAAAACATTTCAATCAGGTATTAGAAGGGGATTCGAGCAATACGCAACAAGACATGATCGACAACGTGGCGCTACTTGAGCGAGTTGCTAGATACACCCAGGCTATGCTGCAAGACGACGCGTCTATGCAGATCAGTGATGACGAACGCGCGGTATTTGGTGATTATCGGCACGTGGTGCTGGCCTAGTCTATGCGTTTTAAACTGGTTCTTTTTGCTGCGATCGCCATCGCCACGGCGGTGTATCCGTTTATTGTCTATACCGGCCTCAATGCCTTTGGACCGGCCAGCCTGTCGTTAGTCTTGTTTGCCTTGCTGCTCGGACGAGTGATTCTTCGTGGGCAATACCGGATGCCGGAACAATACGCCCAACTGGGCTTGGTTGGCACCCTGTGTTTGTTGGCAGCCTGGCGAGATAGCGAACTCATTTTGCGCTACTACCCGGTGGCCATGAGTTTGGGGTTCTCACTCTTTTTCGCGATTTCTCTGTTTGCAGAAACGAGCTTGATAGAGCGGTTTGCGAGTCTGCGGGTAAAGCACATTGAGCCGCACCAGAAGGTTTATATGCGTGGGCTTACCAAAGTATGGAGCCTGCTGCTCTTAATGAATGCTGCGGTGGCCGGGTATACCGCCTGTTGTCTTTCACTGGCGCAGTGGACACTTTATAATGGCGCGATTGCTTATATCGTATTTGGCACTTTTGCGCTGGCCGAGTTGGTATTCCGGCACTTCTATAAAAAACGCTACGCACAGAACAATCAAAACGAGCCACCAAGCTCGAACTAGCCATGCAACCCATCACGCCCGAACAGTTGAACGCGCAGTTAGACGCCGCGCAATGGCCACGCTTTTGCACGGTCGAGCAGCACACGCATCAGGCGATGTTAGAGTTAGAAGTGCCTGCTGATTTGAGTTATTTCCGCGGGCATTTTCCTGAGCAGGCGGTGTTGCCTGGCGTGGTCCAGGTGCATTGGGTCGGTGAACTGGCGGCGCGACTGTTTCCCGTTGGCGACTTTAAGGAATTCAAGAGTCTGAAGTTCAATAGCATGGTACTGCCTGAGACCCGTCTACAGTTAACACTGGATTATCAGGCTGAGAAGTCGCAGCTCAAGTTTAGCTACACAGCAGCAGAGCAAGTGTTTTCAAGCGGTGTGTTGGTATTCAGGTCGGGAGACGCACAATGAGCTACCACTGTTGCCTGGTGGTGCCGCATTACAATCACGCGGCAGCGTTTTCAGCGTTTTTGCCCAAATTGGCGGCGCTGGCTATGCCGTGCATTGTGGTCGATGATGGCAGTGCACCGGACAGCCTGCAACAACTGGAGTCAGCGCTCGCCGCGTATCCAGAAATCCAATTGGTGGCGCATCAGATCAATCGTGGCAAAGGTGCTGCGATGTGGACCGGCGCACACGCAGCGCGCATGGCTGGCTTTACCCATATGTTACAGATCGATGCAGATGGTCAGCATGATACTGCCGATGTGCCGAGGTTCGTCTCGTTGAGCCAGGCCAATCCACACGCCATTATTTCAGGGGCACCACAATTTGATGAAACTGCCCCCAAAGCCCGAGTGTACGGCCGTAAAGTGACGGATTTTTGGGTGGCATTGGAGACCGGCACGTTTGCAATTAAAGACAGCCTGTGTGGTTTTCGCGTATACCCGCTGACCGAATTCGAACTAGTGCAGGACAAATACCACATCGGTAAACGCATGGATTTTGACACCGATGTGCTGGTGAAGTCGGTGTGGGAAGGCATCGCAGTCAAGTTTATAGACACCCAGGTCGTCTACCTAGAAAACAGCGTCTCACACTTTCATTATCTGCAAGACAATCTGCGATTGATTTGGTTACACACGCGATTGATGTGCGGCATGTTGGTGCGTTTGCCACTACGTCTAGCGAGACGTATTCGGCGTGGCCTAGGTGTTTAACGTGAGTCAGCCGGCAACACCAGTCCAGCGTATGCACTGGGCTTCGATGCGCGAAGCAGGCACACTGTTTGGGCTGCGCTTTTTGTACTTTGTGCATCGCGTGTTCGGTCGTTGGTTGGTGTCATTTTGCCTGTGGCCGACGGTGGCCTATTTTGTGTTGTTTCGACCCGCATCACGGCGCAGTTCACAACAGTTTCTGCGAGCACATTATGCTTGTTACCCGGCATTTTGGTCGCGTCCACCGAGCCTATGGGATACCTGCAAGCATTTGTATGTGTTTGCCCAAACGGTGGTCGACAAACTGCTGTCGTGGAGTGTCGACATCGATGCCGATCAGTTTGATATTGCGCATCCAGAGCGGATCGACGAACTCATGGCCGACAGCCGTGGCCAGTTGATCATCGGCTCGCACATGGGTAATTTGGAATACTGTCGCGGGTTTATGCATCGGTATCGCGACAAGTCGATCAACATTTTGGTGCACGATAAGCACTCCGAGAACTACAACACCGTGATGCAGCAACTTAATCCCGACTCGCGGTTGAATATTTTCCAAGTCGAGGAGTTCGATATTCCAACCATGCTGACCATCAAAAAGAAGATTGATGACGGTGAATGGGTGTTTATCGCTGGCGATCGCACGCCACTCACGGGGCAGGCACGCACGGTCGAGGTCACGTTTTTTGGCCGTACCGCGCATTTTCCGATTGGTCCGTACATGCTGGCGCAAGGACTTGGGTGTCCGGTAAAGTTGATGTTCTCTTATTGTGACTATTTCGCGCCAGGAAAGCCGGTCTTCTTCGAGGTCGAAACGTTTACTGATCGGGTGATATTGGGTCGAGCTGAGCGCACGGCCAAGCTTCAAGCGTACGCTCAACAGTTTGCCACTGCCTTGGAGCAGCAGGTCGCTAAGGCACCATTTCAATGGTTTAATTTCTACGATTTCTGGGCAGAGCCAACCAAGATATGAGCGAACGATTTGACCCGCAAATCAAGCAGTTGATTCCGCATCGTGAGCCGATGTTACTGATCAATGAGTTGCTGGAAGTTGGCCAGGAAAGTTCGGTGTCCCGGGTCATCATCGATGCAGAAACACCCTTTGCGGATGAACAGGGCGTTCCGGCGTGGATCGGCTTGGAGTATATGGGGCAAACGGCGGCGTTGATCGCGGGCTACCAGCAACGAGAAGGCTTATGTGAGCCACATCTAGGATTTCTGATGGGGTCGCGTCGTTATAAAACGAATGTGGCACGGTTTGCCCTCGGCCACACGTTAGTTGTACGTTGCGAACAAGCGGCACTGGTTGGCGAGAGTCTGGCCACATTTAACTGTACAATAACCGACGAAACAGGCGGCGAACAATTGGCGAATGCCTTGTTGTCGGTGTATCGCCGACCACTGGATTGAGCGGCGAGCGATAATCACTTAGGGGATCAATCAACCATGAAGCAAAATTTGCGTAATCCGCAGCGTGTCGTCATTACCGGTGCGGGGAATATCTCACCGTTGGGTGATAGCTGGGATCAGGTTCGCAGCAGTTTGCTGGCTCAGAAGAATGCCGTACGTTATATGCACGAATGGGATCAATACCCAGAATTGCGCACGCGTTTGGCCGCGCCAGTTGCCGACTTTGAGCTGCCCAAACACTATCGAGCCAAACAAAAGCGCCCCATGGGGCGCGTGGCTCGCATGGCGGTTTTGGCCACTGAGCGAGCGTTGGAGCAAGCGGGATTGTTGGGCGACCCCTTAGTGCAAAGCGGCGATATGGGCGTCAGCTTTGGGTCTGCCACCGGCAGCAGTGCCGCTGGTATGGAGTTTTTTAAGTTGTTGTCTGAGCAGTCAATGGAAGACGTCACCACCACCACCTACATCCGTATGATGAGTCATACCGCGGCGGTGAATATTGGCGTTTACTTTGGAACCCAGGGGCGTATGTACACCACATCGAGTGCCTGCACAGCGGGTAGCCAGGGTGTTGGTTATGCCTATGAAGCCATTCGCGCTGGCCAGCAGCTAGCTATGATCGCGGGCGGTGCCGAAGAACTGTGTGTGACGCAGGCGGCGGTATTCGATACCATTTTCGCGGCCAGCCTTAAAAACGATAATCCAGAAAGCGCACCGAGCCCGTTCGATAAAGCCCGCGACGGTCTGGTATTAGGCGAGGGCGCCACGACCTTGATTCTCGAATCCTATGATCATGCCGTCGCGCGTGGAGCCACAATTTTGGCCGAGGTCATTGGCTATGGCACCAACACCGACGGCGGGCACATTGTGCGACCACGGCAGGCGACCATGCAACGCGTGATGGAACTGGCAATGGAAGATTCAGGTTTGCAGCCAGACGACATTGATTTTGTTTCTGCGCATGCCACTGCAACCGATCATGGTGATGTGTTTGAAAGCCATGCGACCTTCGATGTGGTTGGCAAGAAGCCGATTAACTCGCTAAAAAGTTATACCGGGCATGGCCTAGGTGCGTGTGGCGCATTTGAATTATGGGCCAGTCTTAACATGATGGACGAAGGCTGGTTGGCGCCAACCTTGAATCTCACTGAGGTTGATGAACGTTGCGCGGACCTTGATTACGTCATGGGTGCGCCAAGAGACCTTAAAGCTACCACCTTTATGACCAACAATTTTGCCTTTGGCGGCATTAATACGTCGCTGATTGTACGCAGTGCCAAGGCGTTGTGATCATTTACTGAAGGACGCGTGCTGAGCGACTGCCGCGTTCGTACGTGCTACAGCCAAGCGCTCATTACGATCATTCCAGCGTTGACCCATTATCTTGCGCATGAGTCCTTCAACGGTTCGCGTCACAAAAATGTTTTTGAGTAGCGTGGCGCGATCTTGAAATCGTGTCGGCATCGAGCGTAAGGTCATGGAAAAACCGATATCCTGATATTCGATGAAATGCCAGTAACCGGACGGGATATACAAGGCATCGCCGTGCTGCAATTCGGCCACTTCACCGCGAAGATACTGCAAGGCTGGATACCGATTGAAATCCGGTTCATCGAAGTCCACCGCGTGTAGGGCACTGAACGAGTACGGCACCTTATACATCAATTGTGTTTGCTCAGGCGGTATCAGCAATACTCGTTTAGGGCCACCAAAATGACACAGCAGTAAATTCGCCAGATCAATGTCGTAATGCATCTGCACCTTCGCACCGCGTCCACCAACAAACAGCACCGGTAAGCGTCGAAAGAATTTCATGCCGAGGTCTGGGTATTCAAAGTCATCCAACATGCTGGGCACATTCTCCAGCAGGTTATAAAAGAACATACGCAGATCATTCTCACCGGCCTGGAGTAGATTCAGGTACTCGCCCAACTTAATATGCCGTTCAGCCGCATGTTGATGTTGTTTTCCCTTGGCTGGCAAACTGCTGTAAACCGGGACAGTTTGTTCGCCTGCGATCTGTTTGAGGTAATCCAGTGACCACTTATCGCGGGCAACCCAATCGCGAGTAAGGTCGGTGAGTACGACCGGTTTTAATGGATTTTTATAGTCGCGAACAAACTCGTCGGCGGTAAGGTTGCCACAACGCGGAACCGGTTGGGTATTGATCTGATGAGTCACGAATGAGGCTGGGAGAAATGGCTGCGTTGTCTTTGTGAGCTAAAATTCTAACCTATTTCGAAAAACACAACCTAGAAATTCCCTAACGCCTGCCGGTCTCGTGCGCCACGCGCTATACTCAGTCCTCTCGTAATCACGCTAACATGGAGCTGTCATGACTAAGTTTTTCCCCTTAATGCTTGTTTTCACCTTTGCCTTGAGCTTTTTGAGCCATCACGCCAGTGCCGCCCAGGCTGATATTGATGCCGAAGTGGCCGCCTACAAAGCAGCATTCACAGGTGATAATTTTGTACTGCAACGCGAAAAAATGGATACCTTGATATGGGCGGGATACACCAGCAAAGAAGTCTACGGTCCGGTGGCGGATGCTTTGGTTAAGCTGCGCCAGAGTAAAGATAAGCGCGATGTAGAGCGTGCGTCCTGGTACGCCAAAACACTCGCCTTATCCGGTAACCCAGAGTTTCGTACTGTATTGAGCGAGACCAGTAAAAACGCTAAATCCAAGAAAGTGCGTAAAAATGCCAAACTAGCGTTGGCGCGTTTGCCAAAGTATCAATCTTGGAACCCAGTGATTTCTGCGGGTTTGGAATTCGCACCAGCGGGTCGTTTAGAGGAAACTCGCGTCGTGAACATGCTTAATGCAAGCGACTATGAATTAGTCCGTATGGGCGCAAAACGGGTGTATTTCGGGCACAAGAGTGATCAGGATCTAATTCGATTGGCGCAGCAACGCTTAAGCAAGGAGTGGTCACAGGCTAGTGGTGGTGACGAAGCGCAAGTGGATGCCATTGCCTGGTTGATCAAGGCGATGGCTGAGACGGGTAACCGTGAGGCTAAGCCTCTGTTGGAAGAAATCGCCCGTGATGCAAAGGTAGGGAAATTACGTAAGTACGCTAAAAAATACGCTGCTTACCTTTAAAGCACGACTTACCTTACTCTAATAGAAGATTCTGTTCATGGGTATTACCTTGCTGCGCCTGCGTTGTTTCTGGTGTTCACTCCTTATTGCGTTGTTAAGCGGCTGTGTAACTCAGGCGCACTTGCCACACGAAGAGCAGAGTCAAAAAACCTATACGGAGGTTGATCGAGCACGCTATCAGGACCGTTTAGAAGGGTTTTGGTTGGCACAATGTATTGCCAACTGGACTGGCCTGGTAACGGAAATGGATAAGATCGGCGGTCCCGGACCACACGGTGAGTTTTACACTCGTACGGACTGGCGTACGCCAGACCAGCCGAGCATCTGGGGGCAGGGAGTCCCGAGTGATCTGTCCGCGACCATTGATTGGGTATTTGAGGACGAAGGTGGTACTTGGGGCGCAGACGACGACACCGACATTGAGTATCTGTATCAGTTTCTATTAGAACAACACCAAACCACGCTTCTCACACCTGAACAGATTCGTGATGGCTGGCTTAACCATATCTACTCGGATGCCAACACACCGTTTAAAACTGAGCAAGGTGAGGTCGAAAACTACTTATGGGTATCCAATCAACAGGCACATGATTTGATGCGTGAAGGCGTGTTGCCACCAGGTACCAGTGATCCGGCGCGTAATCCGCACACCGACATGATCGATGCGCAGCTGACCACCGAGATCTTCGGTTTGTTTGCGCCAACGCGCCCAGATTATGCACTCAAAATGGCACAACTACCGATTCATACCACCGCGCGTGACAATGCGGCCTGGGCTGCCCAGTTTTATGTGGTCATGTATTCGCTGGTCTCGGCCGTGGATACGACGTGGTCGTCGCAGGATCAAACTCAGTGGATGGCGCAGAAGGCACGCTCAGTTTTGCCAGCTGAATCGTATGTGGCCGACATGTATGACTTTGTCTGGCAGTCTTATCAGCGTCAGCAACCATGGGAAGAAGTTCGCGATGCGCTGTATCAGCGATATCAGGTAGAGCAGGCCGCAGGTTACGACATCACCAGCAGAGAACTGTACTGCAACGGTTGTTTTGCCGCTGGAATCAATTTTGGTGCGAGCCTGATCGGCCTGTTTTTCGGCGAGGGGGACTTGCAGGAAACCATCAAACTGGCTGTGTTAATGGGCTGGGATTCCGATAACCCAGCCGCAACCTGGGGCGGAATGCTTGGTGCTATGTTAGGCCGCAGCGGCGTTGAAGCCAGCTTCAATAGACGTTTTGCTAGCCAGTTTAATATTCATCGCACGCGTGGCAACTTCCCCAACAATGGACTCGACGATTTCTCTTCAATGGCAGCGCGTGGTGTGCGGATTGTGGATCGCGTGGTGGTAGCCCTGGGCGGTAAAATCGACCGGGAACGAAATGTGTGGCTGATACCAACCGCAAACAAAACCTGGCAATTGCAAGTGGATCAGGCGACTGCGGACTGATTGTGCACGGTTAGTTTTAGGCTGCTGGTCTCGTCAAGTGAGCGACGAATCTTATTCTGTTCGGGTATTTGGGGGTCTTTGATCAAGTGGCGACAAGAATGGTGTAGGATAGCTTGCGGCAAAGGTCCACGTGTTTTTACACCGGACACTAACTGTGACAACGCACGACTCACGAAGGGTTCAGCATACCGACTGAGTGAGAATGGGCCAGCGTGCTGACGAATGTGATCTCGAACAGCACCCATGCTGAGTAAGCGACCATCGTAAAAATACGCAATCAACTTACCCCAGGCTGCATGCCAGTCGAGCATGTGGTCGTAGTACGCCTGAGCGCCTTGAGCAATATTGTGCACTGTCTTCGCAAACACCAGTTCATCCATCACCGCGGCAGATTCCAGCGCCATAAAAACGCCGGGTGACAACATCGGGTCGACAAAGCCCAAGGCGTCACCCAACAGAATCCAACCTTTGCCGAACGCTTGATCGCTGATGAGTTGGTAGTTGCTGTAGGTCATTACGTCGCTGACTCGCGTACGATGTGCACCGGCTAAATTGAGCAGCGAATTATCTTCAATTACCGCGTCGAGCCGCTCAGCGGCGGTAGCGCCATAATCACGGGCTGCGTGTTTATCCAGCACAATACCGACCGAGGTCACGGTCTCAGTGAGCGGAATTTGCCACGACCAACCACAACGCAATACCGACAAGACAACCTGGCCGGGTAACACAGAGTCGGCGGCAAAATTTTCAAAGTGTGCGAAGTGGGCAACGTCGTTACGCGGACCTCGCTGTGCTGTGATACCCAATTTGCGACTGAACAGGCGTGCTCGACCGGTGGCATCCACCAAAAGGTCTGGTGGAGAGTCGGGTGTGTAACCGCCGGCAATAAGACTGTCTTTAGACAAGCTCAGTTCGCGGTTAGGATCGTCAATAACTTTTTCTACGCTGGCTTTATGGCTTACGAATTGCACACCGAGTTCTTCGGCGCGTGTGCGCATCAATCGATCAAAGCCCGGACGAGGGATGTTGTACGAATAATTCGGGTAATCCCTACCAAAGTTCTGGAATTCAAAATCAACGCGATTGCCATTGCCGTGTCGCAGCGCTGCGCCACGTTTTATATGCGAGATTTCCGCCACGCGTTCTTCAATGCCTAAACGGCGCAAAATCGGGATCACCGCCGGAACCAGTGATTCACCAACCAATAAGTCTGGCGTCTTATCGCTGTCATACACGGTGGTGTGAATGCCGCGTTCAGTCAGCATGCACGCAAGCGCACAACCTGCTGGCCCCGCACCGATTATTGCAACTCGTTCGACCATAAGATGACGTGATTCTAATTCAGGACCAATATACCATGCTTAGCACATTCCGCCATTTACGCTCAGTACCTGGCGCGTAACGTACGATGCTGAGTCTGACATAAGGTACGCAACCGCTGCCGCGATATCCTGTGGCTGTCCAAAGCGCCCCATCGGAATCATCTTTTTAGCTTCTTCTTCGTGAATTGCTTCGGTCATGTCTGTTTCAATAACACCCGGAGCTACGCAGTTGACGGTGATTTTTCGTTTTGCCAATTCGATGGCCAGTGCTTTGGTGGCGCCAATAATCCCGGCCTTAGCGGCGCTGTAATTGACTTGCCCTCGGTTGCCGATCAAGCCAGACACGGACGACAAGGTAACAATGCGCCCGCCTTGTCGGAGTCGTATCATCGGCATGATCAAGGGGTGCAGTACATTGTAAAAACCGTCCAGGTTTGTGTGAATGACAGAATCCCATTGTTCGTCTTGCAAGGCTGGGAACGCACCATCTTTCGCTATACCCGCATTACACACCACGCCGTAAAATGCGCCGTTCTGATCGATTTCTGCCTCGAGTGCTTGGCGTGTGGTCGCACGATCACCAACGTCAAACTGAATGGTATTTGCGGTTTGCCCAAGCGCAGAAATCTCGGCACACACGGCATCTGCCGCAGCCTGATTACTATGATAATGAACCGTAACGTCGAAACCCTGGCGGGCTAATTCAATGGCAGTGGCAGCGCCGATACCGCGACTCGCCCCCGTGACTAAAACGCGTTTTGTACTCATGCTGTTAAAGAAGATTGTGTGCGTGCGTAAACCAACGCCCCGCACAGGTTAAACAGGTTGCCGACCAACAATGTTGCGCCAAAACTGGCGACTACGGTGATGCTGCTCAGGCCCAGCAGACCGAATGATAACAAACTGGTGACCGCGGAGAGTAAAATTGCCTGCAATGTGATGCGTGCGTGCTGTTTAAGTTCATGCACAAAGATGGCGTAGTCCATGCCAAATCCCAAAACCAGAAACAAGGCCATCACGTGAAACAAATTCAAGGCAAAGCCAAATACGAAACTGCATATGTACAGCATGGCGGTGGCGGTAGCTGGAATTGCCACTAACCATAGGGCTTGCCGTTGGCGAAACCTTAGTACCATCAGCGCGGCAATAAATACGTAAGCCAATACTAATAAACGCAATGCCGAAAGACGTTGTTGTTTGAGTGCTGTTTCTGTCCGCTCTAGGGTATTCACGTATTCGACGCCATCGAGTGGCGCAACCAGTTCCGCGAGTCCATTGGTATCAACCCCCTTATGAATCAACATAAAGGTCACCGTGCTATTTGCATCCTGGTACCACAGCGGTGGGACTTGCGCATCAAATAGTTCCATTAAGTGGGCTGGCGTGAGTATATTACCAGCGGCTTGACGGTACTCTTGGGTAATGGAGGCTGCTCCAGTTGCTTGACCGAGGCGCTGAAACAAGGCCGTGGCTGCGCCATCGTCGGCATACAGGCACGCCAATGCCGCATAGTTTTGTGCTTGAGTTTCCGGGGC
>JAUHZM010000052.1 GCA_030426005.1 Gammaproteobacteria bacterium | reverse complement strand
CGATGCACTACAGGGCATCCGCAACATTCACCCAAATATTCCAGCGATTTTGGTGACCGGCGACACCGCACCGGATCGCCTACAGGAAGCCTCTAAAGCACGCGCGAAACTGCTGCACAAACCAATCTACTCTGAGCAGCTACAAACCGCGATCCGCAATGCATTACAAAACGGCTCGGCAGGCTGAGCGGCTAATCACAAACCAAACTTGAGTTTGGCGGCCATGTAGACCGCTTCAGTACGATTTTTTACGTCGATGATTTTATACGCCATCGACAAATGCGCTTTGACGGTACCTTCGGCAATGTCTAACTCGCGCGCAATCACTTTGTTCGATTTTCCTTTAATCGCACCAATCAACACTTCAAACTGTCGTTTGGATAACTGCGACACGTGAGAGTGCTCCAAAGGCAGATCTTCCTCCATCTCGGCAAATGGATTGGTCGCCTCCGGCATCGCCGGTTTAGCTGCACGTGCAGCCAACCTGGACTCCACGTCCGATTCCGCGTACGCAATTGGCGGCAGATAGGTGCCACCAGCCAATATAAGTTTTAGCGCCGCGATCATAATATTCGGCGTCGATGACTTAGGGATAAATCCGGCCGCTCCGGCATCAATCGCACCGCGAATAATATTGGGGTTGTCTTCACTCGAGAGCAACACCACGGTGACTGCCGGAAACGCGTGCTTCAATTGTTGTAGCGCACTGAATGAGCCAGCGCTGTCCGGCAGGTGAAAATCCAGCAGCACCAGCTCGGTACTCGGCTGACACGCACTCAATGCCTGCTCAAACGTCTCCGCTTCCGAAATCTCCAGCGCCTGATCAAGACCTTTCAGCAAGTAGCACAAACCACTGCGAAACAGCGCGTGGTCGTCTACAAGTAAAATCTCAAGTCCAGACATGACATGTTTCTTAGGAATTCCATTAGGTTTCAATCTTTGGGGGATTATTGGTACTTCTCGATCCAAGTATACAGCTCTGGGAAGATATCCTGACTAGCGTTTTTACCAATAAAGCAATCCATGTGGCCATAATCGGCGAAAACATGTCGATGATACTTGCTCACGCTCAGCGGGTTATGTGCGCACAACCAATGAAAAGTGCGTGCGGACGTCTGAGGTAAGAACTCAAGATTCAATGCCCCGGCCATAAATGTGATCGGCAGGTCGAGTTGCTCAATGGTGTTCTCTGACTTCGACGTGACCACTGGAATATCCTGCAAGTAGGTATTTTTGCCTTCGGCGTCCACCACATGTCCAGCACGAATAATGTGTGTAATCTGACGAAAGGCATCCAGATGAATCGGCCCAAACCAATCAGCCAGTTTGACATGCGTTGCACGATTGAGCTGTGCATGTAGATACGACGGTCCATACACCGACAACACGCGATGGCAAGTGGGATTCGTGCATTCCTCGCCTTCAGGTTTCGGTACCTGGAATGCCATCACATCAAACATGCGATCAAAGCCGGTTTTACCCGCCCGCATGGTGACCACATTGCCCATCTGATTCATCAGCGGAATGCTCTCCAACTGGTTGATCACATCAAGATCCGCTTTCGCATTATTTAACCAGTTTGAAACCGGGTGTAAGGTCAATTGTGACGACACCAGCGAACGAATTTTCTGTTTGTCGACGAAGCGTTTGAGCAAGCCCATTAACAGACTCATTGAACCGACACAGTGCGCAACAATGTGTACCTGCTCGTACGACGATTTACCCAAGACAAAATCAATCGCCGTCGGCCAGTCGTGCTCCGCAATCTCATCCACACTGAATGACTTGGTCGACGATCCGGAATCCACGCTGGCGCGGTAATCAAATAACCAGACCTCATGCCCTTTAGCGGTCAAATACTCAACCAGATTACAGTCGACGGTCGTGGTGGCAAATGAGGATGCGGTGACCCCCATTCCTGGTGCCAGAATTACAGGATAACGCGAACCCTCCACTTTCGCGGTAGCACGGTAGCGGGTCAGCTTGATGGTGAAGCCCGACTGACTTTCGATCTCAGCGTACTCCCGTCCGGTGGGCATAACGCGATCCGGTAAGCGGGTTGAGTCCTGCAGGGGATAATTATTCAGTGTCGCTAGCAGCCCGCCGTACGCGCGGAACACCGTCTCAGCCAGTGATGCACCCAGTTTGGCGACCTGATACAAGCCAACCCCAGTTTCCATCGACTCAGCCTTACCAGCAGCGCCGATCGCGAGGTACAACATACCGCCTAACGCTTTGCGTAAAGCATTGGGTGGTAATTGTGTTTCAAACGTACTCAGCTGGTGTACAAAATCCTGCAGCGTCAGCGACACAATCCCGCTCGCAAACCGAGTTTCTTGTCCGCCTACCGAGCGGAACAAATCAACATACAGGGTCGTTAAATCGGTCCACCAATGGGAGCCCGGCTTGCCATGTAGATATTTTCGTCCAACCAGAGTAAACCCTTCAGCCCGCTTTTGCCCGCATTCGAGCTTATATACCATCAGCCATCGCTCAGAGGCATGACCATCCGGTGGCAGCAGCTGAAATGTGCCTTTTCGAATATCGTACAGATCATCACCGTACTGCAAGGAACCACCGGTAATGTTACACGCGGTTTGGCGCTCTGCGGTAAGTAGCACAACGTCGGGAATACAAACCGTCAAATTCAATTTAAGCGGTCGATTCGACGCACGACCACTGGCAAAGGCGCGCTCATAATCATGGCGCCGTAAGGTCGATTGCGGCAGACTGTTGTTAATTGAATGCGCAAAGCCACGCATCTCCTCCGAAAACTGACAGCTGGATCTGAGAATATCTGATTTAAGATCAATGAAAGACGTCGCCGCACTGCCCAACCCTTGCAACAGGGCTTTCTCGGCCTGCTGCGCGGCCGGATCACAGTCATCAAAGTCTTCTCCCAACAACTTGCTTTCGATTTCCTCCGCTAGGCTGAAATCCGTGAAGTCGTCATCATCACCTTCATCGTCTTCATTTTGCTCCGTAATCGATTCTGGAACCCGGCTTAGGTAGTCGATCGTCCACCCATGATCTTGCGCCATTAATGCGCTACACCGCTCAGCCAATGCTGAAATGGTCAGCAACGGATTCACGCCAACGGCACCGGGAATAATCGAACCATCACAAATATACAGACCGGCATGCACTGAATCTTCCGTCAAGCCGCTGAAGACCTGGCCACGCTCATTCACCACGCCTTCGCGTATGCTGTCACCCATGCAACAACCGCCCAACGGATGCACCGTGATCAACTTGTTGCCAAACGCATCATTCAATAATGGGTTGGTAATCAGCTGTCCTTGCACAGCATCGTTGATTCGCGCCAGCGTATCGTGATGCCCGTTAATTGCACTGCTTTTGCCAGCACCAGGCCAATGAATTTTTAGCCGATCTCGATCCAGCTGCAGTTCGCCCTGCGACTCATCCATACTCATGACTAAGTACGTTTGCGTGCGGCTAATGGCACCAACATACGCACAATCGGTTAAGCCAGACGGGTCGTGCTGCATCGTGTTAGCGATTGCCTCGATGTCCCGTAGCCGTGTTTCAGCCTGGTCTACACCGTATCGTAAAAAGTTAGCATTCCCCGCGGCACCAAACACCATGGTTGCCGACATAACGGTGGCAAGCGCACCGGGGATCACACCTTCTTCCACGATCAATTGATGTTCGTCCGGCAGGCTGTTATCACGTAGATCGATCACACCGGTTATACAAGGTCCGGGCAACTGCTCATCACTTAACTGATTATTGCCTTTGCCGACCCCATAAATACTCTCAAATCGTGCTTTGCTGTCTTCCCGCAGTAGGCGATCAGTAAACTTGTCATTGTCCAACCAATAACTGTTATAGCCAAAGGCCAGCAGATCGCCGTTTCCAGAGAACTGCTTACCGAGTCGATCTGAGCAACTCAACCCAGCCGCTTTGGATCGCAACATAATCTCGGTCGACCCCAAGCTACCGCAAGCCAGCACCACGATATCTGCGCTGATGACTTTATTAATATACGCGCGATCTTTCTTCTCAGGCAATTGCGTGCCGCGCACGTGTACGGACCAGCCCTTAGCGTTGCGCTCAATTCGATCGACGGTGGTGTTGCAGTACAACTCGGCGCCGTGGGCTTTAGCATCGGGCAGATAGTTCATCAGTGTGGTGTTCTTAGCGCCTTCATTGCAAGCAGAGCGGCAGTCACCACACAAATTGCCTTGCTTTTGCTGAAACCCAAAATGATTCGGCCGCTTGCCGTCAAAGGTGACATTAATATCCGGCCTCTGCACCTCAACACCCAGGGTCAATGCCGATTTCTCTAATGCTTTCAGTTTATTCAGCGGCTTGAAACCCGGTGTACGACGGTCATCCGGCATGGGGTACGGATTCGAACCCAGCGCTTCACGTGCCAACTTGTAGTAAGGCTCCAACAAACCTGGGTCGTTCCGAAACACGCTTGGCCAGGCCAAACCGTCTCGCTCAAAAACCGCCTCGTCGAGCTTTAAGGCCACGTTGGCGTTGATCAGCGAGGTGCCACCCAGGCCACAGCCGATCAATACATTCATGTCTTCGTTGACACGCAGATCGAATAGCGCGGTAGGCTGACCGATCAGTGGATGATTTGGGTTGTCCGTTCGCACCTGTGTTTGCTCTTGTATCCCGGCCAAATCCGTTGGGTATTCCCCGGGACGCAACTCCTGACCACGCTCCAGCACACACACGCGTTGGCCCGCACGCGCTAACCGCGAGGCGACGATACTGCCGCCATACCCCGAGCCAATAACCAATACCTGGCAGGCTTTGTGCTTTTCAATTTTGCCGTAGTCAGCTGCAATGTGATGCTCTAGATTTAGTGCAACAGCATCCATCTTGTTCTTTTTAATGCCCATGTTGTTTCACTCCATCACTTGAGTTGCGATCAAAGAATTGATCTCGCACTTCCATCGCGCGCTGTTGCATAGCGAGGCAGGCGCTCTCCTGGAATACCTGCCAATGACCCTGATCGATATTGTCTTGCATTCGTTGTAGCAGTGGATTATCTGCCCGTTCTCCCAAATGCGAGCCCACCGCTGTCACCGGCGGCATTTCTCCGTTAACCGGCGCTTGAAAGAGTCGCAATGACGCAACGTTCAGATCTGAGTCAACAAACACAATGGCTCCGCCTTGTGCAGGACTGAAATCGGGCTGATCGACAACCCAACCGCCCGAATTAAACACTTTTACCGGCTGTCGGTAGCCGTGCACGCCAACCGTATCCTGAAATGGCTTATGCGTATGCCCAAAGACAAAGGTGGTGTCCGCTTCCACCAAGCCTGCGCCTTTTCGATGCCCCATTTTTGGCGGTGGTGCGTCTGCCAGAATCTGCTGGCGCAACGGCTTAGACAAATACCAATCCAGCCCCTCCCAGCCATCCTGAGACAGCGTTTTATGACTATTGGCTCGCTCAGCCTGAAAACCCTTTCCTAAAGTGGCACTGAAAATACCGGTTAATACTTTCTCCAGCGACAGGTTGTTAATCAACGTATTGCTCGGTGAGGTACCTGATTGGCGACTTAAATAATCGCTTACTAGCGCCGCCAGCCGCTGTGAATATCGGTAGGTTGCCGCTGGGTTCTGCATAATATCGAACAACATCACCGTGTTGTCGCGCTGCGCTGGCGATGCGCCAAGACTAGACCAAAAAAAGTTGATCCAACCACCATTCTGGCGCTCCAGCTCTTCGATATCTGGATCATCAATGTCGCTCATGATCTGATTGACCGTCGTAACCATCCGATATAACGGTTCAACGTAGTGCCCATGATGAAAGATAACCTGCTTGTCGCGTTCGCTGCCCTTCCCGGCTTGCCATAATCCCCAGTTCGGATACCGCAATTCGAAATTAAGGCCATGCTTCTTGGCATGCGGCAGTTCATTCAATAATGAAGAACTCAAGGAGGATTGACGGAATAAATCAGTGGTTTGATAAGGAATGCGCTCTGCGGGGCCTCTTTTTAAACCTTGAAAACGCTCCAAAAACAGCGCGTCTTTTTCGGTCTGCCAAAAGTGATGATCGTGATTGCCAGGCACTAGAATGATGTCCTTATGGAAGAGTGCTGGTTTGTCCGGGTCGAACAATGCCTCCACCAGCACGTTCATGGAGCGCACAATATCGGTGAGTGACGCAAAATCAAAGTCCACCAAGTCGCCCAACAACACCAAGGTTGGTAACTCGTCACCGAACACGTCCGGAATATAGTTTCGCAGCGCCTCAACCAACTCAAGCAAACAATCCGACGCCTGGTCGACATTAAAACGATGCAACGCATCTCGACTCGACAAAATACTGTAGCGTGCACCCAGATGTAGGTCTGAGATACATACGTAATTAGAAGAAGGGGGCATGATAATTTCCCGTTTTTAACCCTAGTTTGACACCTGCCCAGCATCGCTGGTGAATCGATCATAGGTCATTTTTAGACATAACCCCAGCGCGTCAGACTAAACCGTACGGCTATAACTTTGGTTTAGTTGGCGTATTCCCTCCTCCTAAAAGCACGTTCCACGTGCTGCTTGAATCGTCTAGATCGCTCTCATTCGAAGATTATCCATGCTTCTTTTCATCTTGATTCTATTGGCGTTTTCGCCAATTCCAAACGCATTCATTGCTGTACCAAGCCCCCCTCAAAGAAGGCCCGGAATTGCCGTAAACCCGCACTAAACCTGGGTTATAGGCCGATCGGGATAAGTTTTTTGGACTATTTTTCGATTCCACTAAAGCACCTATTCTGAGCTCGTCGGTTCTCGCAGGGCGTGTAGATTCGGACGCAAACCCGCAGTCATTTGCGTTACACGCCCTAACGAGAACCGCATCCAGCCAAATGGGTTGGTTGGTAACACGAATTAAAAACGAGTGTCCAAGTCCCCCCTGCGCTTGCATGCGCTTTGTACTTCGGTAGCCGTTCTTAATGCGATGTATTCACTCACTTAATCTATTACTCATGAGGAACTTCCAAATGAAAAAAATGACCAAAATTGCAGCATTCGTCGGCGCCTCCCTACTGGCGTCAGGCGCACATGCCGCTGACTGGAATGTAACCCAGACAGCGGATGTGACCGTGCCTGCGCCTTCCTTATCACAAGGTGCAACAACCAATGTTGCCAGCAGTAACCAGGCACTGAACGGTATCGCACTTGACAATACTGAGGACGATCTCGCATCGGGTTCGCAAACTGCAAACCTCGCCTCATCTGTTGGTGTTGATTTAAACCAAGGTCCATTTGTTGACGGATCTAACCAGGCAATCAACTTTATTGATGGCCAAAACATTGGTTCAACCAGCATCATCTCGCAAGTTGTTAACCAAACTGACGTCAGCACGACGTCGTTAACACAGTCTGACACATCTTCAGCAGGTTCAAACGTACAAGCAGCGAACTTAGCGAATGCCTCAGTAGACGTTGACCGTTTGGTACAGGACTACAACGAAACTGGCGAATTGGAGATGACGCAGTCAGTCATGACAACCAGTGGAAACGTGCAAGGTGTTAACTACGCGAAAGGCGTCAATGTGGCCACTGAGTCACTATCACAATCGATCGATGTCGACGGTGAAGCAAGCATGACACAAGGCGCGGGCAACAGTGGTGGCAGTAACACCCAGGTCGGAAACGGCGCGGTGGCCACTACGGGCGAGCTGGACGAAACAGTTCAGTCTTTTACGGCCACAACCAATGACCTGATCTTAACGCAAGCTGTGTCGGGCACGAACAATGTCCAAGCGACCAACTTCATGAAGACCGAAACGGGTGGCGACATCGGCGCAACAGCTGGCACCACAACTCAAACCACCACCATTGCTGCCGGTGAAGCCATCTTCGAACAAACCGCCAGTGCATCCAACAATATCCAGGCCGGAAACCTGGCTAGCTCAGATGGCGATATTGCCGATCTCACGCAGTCTTTCCTAGCCTCAGGTGCTCAGGCAGTAGATTTCGATCAAACGCCAACGGCTTCGTCTAATGTTCAAGCAGGCAACATGGCGGTATTGGCAACGGGCACGACGGACTCCGTAGACGAAATCTCGCAATCATTCGTCGGTTCGAACCTGGTCACTGACTTCAATCAGGAAAGTGCCAGCAGCACGTTGATTCAAGCCGGTAACTTGATCGACATCACAACCGGCAACATTGACGATTCTGGCACAACACAATCGTTCACTGTTGGTGGTGGTGATTTGTCAATGACCCAAAACGGTCTTGGCTCTGCGTCGGGTAATTTGCAGGCCTTGAACGCGATTGTTGATAACGCTGGCTCAGGCAGCGGCGGCACCGTCAGCCAAGTGCTGAATGTGACTGCAGCTACCTTCAGCATGGTTCAGGACAACATTACCGGTTCTGGGCAATACGGCAACTTCGTTGGCGTGAAGTACTAAACAACGCGGTCGCAGACAGGCAGGTTGGTCAGGCCCCAAGACAGTGTCTGGCCAACCAGTCTTCTCGAACCATTCACACCTACATTTAACTTAGGCAAATTGGCATGAACAGAACCGCTCAAAAACTTGCTGTCGCGCTGCTATTCGGTGCGACCGTGACAACCGCCATGGCACAAACAGTGAATGAAATTAATGTACAGGAGTTACAGGAATTCCATCCAGGTTGGGCAACGATTCCCTCACTGCAACAACCCAGCTTTGCCTACGGTGAAGTCAACAACACCAAACTTCTCGCTGAAGCTGGTGAGAGTCTGAACTATCTAACCACGAATAATCTGATCGTCGGCAATACACGCGGCTACCAGGTAATCGGGCCCGATGGCGAAGTCTTCTACGTCGACAACATTGAAAAACCGAAATGCGCGATCGTCGCTCAGTATATCGAGTCATCCGGCGATCCGCTCCAAGTCAACCCTACAGCGACAGTGGTCAGCAACGTGTATATCGAACAAGTTGACTTCTACGACTGCTATTAATTTTTTACGAGAACCATCATGAAAACTCACATTAAAAATTTAGTTATCTCAGGTGCCGCCGCACTGATCATGTCCGGCTGCTCGACCGTATCACGCTACACGTTGGATACTGACTTTGATGCCGCACCCGAGAAATCCAAAACCAAAATGTCTGAAGCATTACAGTGCTTACGGCAGGAACTCGACAACAATTTGGTGAATCCTAGTGCTTACGTGTTCATGGTACGCGACATCATCGACGGCACCATCAAACACAACAACTATTCCGACGGTCCATTGTCGGACGCGGGTCGCATCCAAATGATTTCAACCTTGAGTGCCCACACGCACCCAAGCTACGGCATCGTGATCGATCAGTTCCCGCTGATGTTTCAACCAATCATCAGCGAGCAAGTTGGACTAGACCGCTTCGGCTTTCCATCGCAGGCTAATTTATCCAGCTTTCTGCCACGCTTAACCACGGTTGCCAACACCAACCGCAATTCGCGTGGTATGAGTGAAGTTAGCGCGATTACGCCCTTGATCATCGACGGTGCATTCACACGCAACGACAGCTCGCATCAACGCTCTAAAGGCTACGGTCAAAACGGCGGATATCGCGGTGATGTGGAAGAGGAGAAGAGTGCAGCGATCGATTTCGGTGATTCCGGTTCTGAGCGTTCAGTCACCTTAGTAGTTAATATTATCGACCCGCAAACCAATGTGGTCATCGGCACTGAAGCATTCGATTTAAAGTACTACAGTAACAGCAAGACAGCGCGCTTTCGCATTGCGGTCGACAACTACTACTACGGTTTTTCGAATACCGATGTGCGAGTTGAAACCTTGCACGCTGCGCAGCAAACACTGTTAGACGGCGCTGCGGTGTGGATCCTCGACAATGCGTTTGGCAATAAAGTGGATTTCTCACCTTGCTTCGATAACCCAGACACCGTTGCCGTTGGTCGTGATTCGCGTCAGAAAGAGGTCGAACAAGTGGCCGACAGCGACGACGCCCAAGAGAAATCCGAAGCAGCTTACATTGATATCGAGCCAGAGCTGGAAATCGAGGTCGATGAGCAACAGCCACTGGAACTGGAAGACTACGTACACAAAGCAGTGGCACGTGACTGGCGAGTATGCACTGACGACGGCCACGCAAACTGCGAGTAGCACGCGGAGGTGATCACTATGATAGACAACACGCAAAAACAACTACTACTCGCCAGCATGCTACTGACATCCTCGGTACATGGTGCGGAATGGAATATTATTCAAAACACCGTGCTAGGGAGCGCGCCAGTGATGACGCAAAGCAACAGTGTTGACGCGAAACAGGCGGTCAATGGCACCTCCGTTGACTCGGCCAATGATGACGTGGTGAATTCTGCGCAAAACACGTTGCTGGGATTTTCGTCAATCACCATGACACAGTCCGGCAACACTGGTAGCAGCAGCGTTCAGGCGGTAAACCTGATGGAAGGCCGTTCGATACAGAATGCCTTGCAGACTACCACTGGATTTGGATCGGTCACAATGACGCAAGGCAGCGACCTTGGCGGTGGTAATACACAGGCCTTGAATTACGCCAAAGCGGATCAGTCGGTCGAAAACCTATTACAAAGTGCAATAGGCCGGCAATGGTCTGCCTCGCCAGAGAGTGCAGGCAGCGTACAAGCGCTGAACTACGCGGAAGCGGATCGCTACTACGGTGTCATAGCTCAAGCTGTTCGCCTCTGGAGACTGGACGCTAAGCTATCGGTTGGTGAAATGCGGGTTAACAGCATTCAAGGCGATACCGGCTCTGCATTTTTATTTCAAGAAGCCTTAATTAAGCGAGTTAACATGCATGGACGCGGCACACTCATCCTTAATCATATTGCCCCATGAGTTTAATGATTAATGGGTCAAAGTCAGGTCATTCAGCGCAAACCGAATACGGAATACCGCATGAGTGACCTGACTTCTCTCGCCATGCTCCTTGCATGATCGCACTGCACCGTTGCTCTACTAACCCCAGCAGAATGGCAACAACCACAGTGATGGTAAAGAGGCGGGAAACGTTGGCACCCGAATAGTGAAGCGGAATAACCCACTTCGAACCAACACGACTCCATGGAAAACACCAGGCATTGAATCCTCTCGCTGAACCCAAGCCTGGCGTCCCAACCCCTGTATGAACCAAAGCCCACGGTATGCAGCAAATCAGGTAGGCGCTGCTGCAACACCACACTTATGGTTCGCGATTAACTATAAAGTTGATCGCAAAACCCAGCAACGGGCCGTTTGGCCATCAATGATGGCGGCGAACAATGCTTGTAGGTCAAACCTCCTTCCGTCGTACCAAGCCCCCTCCGTCATACCCCAAGGGCAGGCTGCGCGCTCCTGTGCGCAGCGAAGGATATCTCCTTCCATTCACTAAGATTGCCACGTCACTTCGCTCCTCGCAATGACGCGGTGAGCGACGACTCCAGTCAGCAACTTGCAACCACCGTCCGTTATACTAAACTCCCTCCGTCATACCCCAAGGGCAGGCTTCGCGCTCCGGTGCGCAGCGAAGGATCTCAACCCTCCAACCAAACTATTACTCATCAGCGAGCAAATACTCTCGAACCTGCATCAAGTTCGTCTGTGTTCCATGCTCAACATGCCCCAGTACACTGCGCCATAGCAATTCACCCAGCCTGCGACCGGTGTGATTTCGCGTCACAATGACCAGGTCATTTTCCATATCAATCAACATAAATTGACCGCCCCAACCATCGGCCCAGATCAGGTCGGATTTTTGGTCGATCCACCACATTAATGCCGCATCCGTATACAAATAATGCTGAATCTTGGCTTGCGCGCGGGTAATCAACTCAATCCAACTCGCCGAAACAAGCTGCTCTCCATCCGCTGTTCGCCCGTGGCGCAGTACCAGCTGACCCACCTTAGCCAAGTCCCTAGCAGACAAAAAAATGGTGTACTGCTTGTGCGCTGATGCGCGGCTTTCCTGATAGTAAAAATGACTGGATTGATAATCCTCAAAGCCCAATTTTTCTGCGAGCTCAAGGAAGCGGGTCTCAGTGGTATCACCGACTGCCTCAAGCACTGAATCCAGGGCGTTGAAGTCCCAGTTATTATGAAAATAAGCCTCGCCGGGCGCATGTGAACCGCGCGCTGGCCGTTTGGTAATTTGGTCATCATGCTCGCCGGCAGCACTGATGTAGATCCCAGATCTGGACGCCATCAAATCGCCAATGGTCGCTTGCTTCTCCGCATCTGTTAGCGGCGACATCGCATCGTCCAGCCCCAATTCAGCCAGACTCTGGTCCACGTTTAGTTTACCTTCTGCGTCACTCAAACCAATCAGAATGCTCATTATACTTTTACGAATCGAATGAGTATTGATGGGTTCCGTGACCTCACCCAACGCCAGCGTAATACGGTTGGAATCTGCGACGACCACTGCATCCAAGCTTGAGTCCTTTAGCATTAATGCATCGATCTTGGATGTCGTGTTGGCGCTGTACTCTGAAAATGGTTGAATCGCAATCGAAGTCGAGCCAGGAACCCCGGGGTAAAGCAAGATAAGAAAAACCAGCCCGGAAGCAGCGAGTGAATAAAAGAAAACGGATTTCATAGTGTGAGACTCAATTAAAGGTTTGCTGAACCCTAATCATCCACTCATAGTGAACCCTCGCCTCTCAAAACACCTTTTTAGACTCTCAATTCCCACTTTATCGCTAAAATCAGTCTATTTGGATTTACGGTAGTCGCTTGGAGACATTCCAGTGTGTTCCTTAAACGCACGATAAAAACTCGCTTCTGATTTGAAACCAGATTCCAGCGCTATGGATAGCACCGATTGATCTGCTCGCTCAGCGTCCTGAAGCGCTTCTTTAACCGCCTCAATACGGTGAGTATTTATCCAACGTCGAAAATTTTGCCCGGACACCTGCTTAATCAAACTTGATGCTCGATTTGCTGACATTCCTAGACGGCGTGCCACATCATTCAGGTTTAGATCGGCATTCAGATATAAACCCTGTGCCATCAAGGTCTTCAGCCGCGTTTGATCTGCTGAGTTAAACGCTGTTTCGGAATCCGCATCCTTGCTTACATCAAACTTTGGCAATGCCGAGAACTGAAATCCAAGAAAGCCGAGCACGTAAATAATCACCACAAAGGCGATCTGCGCCGCTACGTTCAGTATCGAACTGTCAGCACCAGTTGAAAAATAACGATTAATAAATTGCGCAGAAAGTGCAACCAAACCCAGTAGGGCCAAGCCTAAAAACCAACGCGTTACTTGCACGCGACGATGCAAGGAATTGGGCACCCAGTTTTGAATTCGATGTAAATAGCGCATCAAAGTCCAACACAGTATGCCACCAAGAAGCACGTTAAAAGGTGCGGTCAGATAATCCTCAAAGCTCCGCACCGCATCGTAGTGCCAGCTCAGCGCGAGTTGCTGTTTGGCCTGCATTGAAGGCTCAAACAAGGCAGATAGGTAAAATGCTAGGGAGTAAGTGAAGAAGATGACCCAAGGCAAACACCAA
>JAUHZM010000351.1 GCA_030426005.1 Gammaproteobacteria bacterium | reverse complement strand
CATTTGCAACCAGTGCCGCCGCAGCGATGCTCGGCTTGGTGTTCAAATGCAAAAACGTCAAGATTGTGCTGCCTGCGCTGGTCGTCGGCCTGCTCCATATGGTGCAGCCTCTACTCGAAATTTTGATGATCGCTGCGATGTTGCAAGTCCTTGCTATCGCCATGCGCATTGCTAAGCCGCAACTGACATTAGGGCTGGTTCACAATTCAGTTGCGACGCTTGTCACATATTTTATTTTCAAACAAATCCTGACGATCGGGTTTGGATATCTTCACCTTAGTGTATGGGCGTTCACAGCGCTGTATTTGTTCACGATTTTAGGGGCTATTGCCTTGGTTCTGAACGTCTCCCACACCACACCACCTACAGCGGTGTGGCGCCCAGCACGCTCTTTCTAAATCAAAAAGAGCGTTGCCAAACCTAAGAAGCTCAAGAATCCAACCACATCGGTTACCGTTGTTAAGATCACTGCGCCAGAGAGCGCAGGGTCACTGCCGAATTTCTTCAACAGCAACGGTATGGTCACGCCCGCTAAACTTGCAATCGACAGGTTTAGCGCAATTGCCGCAGCAATCACCAGCCCAAGCGCTAAGTCGCTAAACCACGCCATCGCCAGCAACCCAATGGCACAGGCCCAAAGCAGGCCGTTAAAGAGTCCAACCGAGACTTCCTTGCGCAACAGGGCAAAAACATTAGAGCCGTGTAGTTGGCCAGTAGAAATGCCTCGAATGGTCAGCGTCAGCGTTTGGCTGCCCGAAATGCCCCCCATCGAAGCGACAATCGGCATCAACACCGCCAGCGCTACGAGTTGTTCAATGGTGCCACTGAATACGTCGATTACCCATGCGGCCAGGACAGCCGTTAACAGGTTGATCCCCAGCCAAACCGCACGGCGTTTGGCACTGGATACCGCGGGCGCAAAGAGATCCTCCTCGCCATCCATACCGACGCGAGCAAATAGCGCCTCGTCAGCCTGTTCGCGGATGATATCGACCACATCATCGATCGTGATTCTTCCGAGTAACGAGCCTTGTTCATCCAATACAGGGACGGAAATAAGGTCGTGACGTTCAAACAAACGAGCGACATCGTCCTCGTGCCATCTTGCGCCGACGGTGTCAAAATCGCGGAGGATGATTTCATCCACCAGGGTATCGATCGGTCTTAGTAGCAATTGCTCCAACTTGAGTACGCCAATGAACTCACCCTCTGCATCAATTACCATCAAGCAGTCGGTGTGATCTGGTAATTCGCCTTTGCGGCGTAGAAAACGTTGCACAACCTCTAAGGTGACACCGGCTTTAACCACGATGGCGTCGTAGCGCATCAATCGCCCGGCGTCATCATCGTCAAATTGCATATTCGATTCGAATTGGACCCTGACGGCGTCGTCTAAGCTCTCGATGATCGACTGAGACGTTTCGTCTGAGAGTGGCTCAAGTAGCTCGATTAGGTCGTCGGCGTCCAGATCTTGCGCAGCTTGGGCAAGTTCCTCTGGGTCCATTTCGGCGACCAGCGATGATCGAACTTCTTCCGACAGCTCTACAAGGACTTCACCGTCATATTCTTTCGGAATGCGCTCCCAAATCGGTGTGCGAATTTCGCGGGGAAGTCCCTCGATTAGCGATGCAAGGTCGGCAGGGTGCGAGGTGCGCAGCAGCTCATCTAGGCGTTCGAATTGCCCAGTTTTGTAGAACTCTACAACGTCATCTTGACGGATTTCGTAGGAAATTGTGGTCTCTGTGCTCATCGCGCGCCCCAACCGAAGTTAATCCGTAATTGTATTAGAAAGCGGATTGGATTGTCTGTGGAGACTTGCCGAGAAATAGAGACTTGTTACGACGTTTGGCCGACCACGGAGTGTGGTCGGTACGACAATAGTTTATTGGCGTTATGCGGCTGAAGATTCGTTGGTTTCAGTCGCATCTCCACCGTTGGCCTCGATTTCGGCCACTTCCATGGCATGTGAAATCCATTTGTCGGCCAATTCGACGACCTTGCCAATTTGTGGCTTGGCGAGCTGCTCGTTGGCGCCTACTTTTTCACCTTTCTTGCGGTTATCGTCCGAGATCAACGAGCTAAATAGAATCACGGGGATGTCTTTAGTGCGTGGATCGGATTTGATGTTGCGTGTCAGTGCAAGTCCGTCCATTAATGGCATTTCGATGTCAGTGACCACAACGTCTGGCTTCAGCCCTTGCTTGAGGTCGCTTTGAATCATCTCCCAGCATTCGGCGCCATTGGAGAAGGCTGTGAGGTTGGTGTAGCCGCTGGTACGAAGTGTTAGGGCGATCGACTTGCGAATGGACGCCGAGTCGTCCGCAATAAATACGCGGTGACGTGGGCGGTCTACTTGGAACTCGGTCACGCCGATC
This sequence comes from Gammaproteobacteria bacterium, assembly GCA_030426005.1. GTDB lineage: Bacteria > Pseudomonadota > Gammaproteobacteria > Arenicellales > Arenicellaceae > Arenicella. The sequence continues at coordinate 360 of JAUHZM010000351.1, read as the reverse complement.
TTCTCGGCAGATGACATCGTTCTGAATAACTTGGCGTAGATTGATTCAAAGTCGAGCATCGGAATCAAACGGTCATTGAGTTTCAAAATGCCCGTGACCTGTGCAGAGGATGACGCCTCGGTTGCGCCTTGAACTTCAGGCATTGGCTGGATCTGGTTCCAGCTGGCACGGAAAATTTGCTCAACGCCTTCCACCAAGAATGCCGATCTCGCTTCACTGAACTCAGTCACGATCACGCAGTGCTTACGTCGGTCGGTGATCTTCATTTCGATATCGAAGAAATTGTGAAGGCTGATCAGTGGCAGCGTTGAACCGCGAAGGCTGATCATCCCAAGCATCGCTGCAGGTTGGTCTGGGCAG